>NZ_JBELMH010000131.1:0-5370 GCF_042096055.1 Citreimonas sp.
CTGGACGCGCTGTGCCGCCGCTTCGGCATCGACAACGCCGCGCGCACGCTGCACGGCGCGCTGCTCGACTCGGAAATCTTGGCCGAGGTGTATCTCGAGCTGATCGGCGGCAAGCAGCCCGATTTCGGCCTTGCCTCGCCCGGCCAGCGTGCGGCACAGGCCGATACCGGTTCGGACTGGCGCCCGCGCCCCCGGCCGGAACCGCTGGCGCCGCGCCTGTCGGAAACGGAAAAGGCGGCTCACGCCGCCTTTGTCGAGAAGCTCGGGGAAAACGCGCTCTGGCACCAGGCCTGAGCGCGCAGCGCTTGGGTCACTGGACCGGCGTCTCGCCCTGCTCGGTCTGCTTCGCTGCCTGCCGGCGCTGGATCTCTGCACGGTAGAGCGCGAGGAAATCGATCGTCTCGAGGTTCAGCGGCGGGAAGCCGCCGTCGCGCGACATGTCCGACACGATCCGGCGCGCGAACGGGAACAGCATGCGCGGGCACTCGATCAGCAAGAACGGGTGCAGCTGATCCTCGGGCACGTTCTCGATGTTGAAGACGCCGACGTAGTCGAGCTCGAGCAGGAACAGCTGCGCGCCGTTCGACTTCGACTTGCTGTCGACCTTCAGCTTCAGCACGACCTCGTACTGGTTCTCGACCGACCGCTTCTTGGCGTCGAGGTTGACCTGCACCTGTACGTCGGGCTGCACGTCGCCGCCGGCACCCTTCTGCGACAGGATGTTCTCGAAGGACAGGTCGCGCACGAACTGCGCGAGCACGTTCATCTTCGGCGCTTGTTGCGCTTGCTGGGGCTGTTGCGGCTGCGTTGCGCCGTTGTCGCTCTCTGCCATGGGGTGTCTCCGCTGTGTCAAGGTCGGACGAGGGCATAGCAGCGCGGCAGCCCGGCCTCAATGCTTGGCGTGGCCGGGCGCCGCGCGGGTCGCGTCAGTGACGGGTCCAGCCGGATCCGGGATGGTTCGGCGACTTGTCGCGCGGCACTTCCGAATATTCGCCCTCGATCACGGTGTCGCGCGGGCGGCGGCCCGGGCCGTGCGGGTCGCGGTACGGCCCGTCCTGCGGCCCCGGCCCCATCGAGAAGCGCTGAACCTTCACGCGTTTCTTCGCCCACAGGAACACCGCGTGCCGCACCGGCGGGGCCAGCAGCGCGAAGCCGACCGCGTCGGTGAAAAAGCCCGGCGTCAGCAGCAGCGCGCCCGAGATCAGGATCATCGCCGCGTCGGCCAGCGGCTCGGACGGGTTGTCCAGCCGCTCGAAGCTCGACCGCAGTCGCCCGATCGCCATCCGCCCCTGCGCGCGCACCAGCCAGGTACCGGCGATGGCGGTCAGGATGACGATGGCCAGCGTCGGCCACAGGCCGATCAGACCGCCGACCTGGATGAACAGTGCGATCTCGATCAGCGGGACCAGCAGAAAGGCGAGAAACAGCCACATGGGCGCGACCTCCGGACGTGGGTTCAGGTGGACTTGGCCGCCTGCCGTGCCTACATAGGAAACCAGCCGCGAAATTTCCATGCACACCCACACGAGGTGCCGATGAATTCCTCCCTTCTGCAGCTTCTGGTCCTGGCCGGAATCGCCGTCTTTCTCGTGCTGCGCCTGCGCAGCGTGCTGGGGTCGCGCGACGGCTACGAGAAGCCAGCGGTGCCCGGCAGCAGCGCGCGCGACCGCGCCGCGAACCGCCCCGACTTCGAGGTGATCGAGGGAGGCCCCGATCACGATATCGTTGATCACGTCCCCGAGGGATCGCCCGCAGCTCGCGCCCTGGCCGAGATGAAGCGCGTCGAGCCGTCCTTCGGCGTCGGCGACTTCCTCGGCGGTGCCCGCGGCGCTTACGAGATGATCCTGATGGGGTTCGAGCGCGGCAACGTGGACGAGCTGATCCCCTTCCTCGCGCCGGACGTCTACGAGACATTCGCCGACGTGGTGCAGCAGCGCCAGGAACAGGGCCTGACCATCGAGGCCGAGTTCGTCGGCGTGCGAGAGACCGCGCTGCACGACGCGACCTTCGACCAGGAAACCCGCCGCGCCGAGATCACCGTGCGATTCATCGGCGAGCTGACCTCGGTCGTGAAGGATTCCGAGGGCACGGTCATCGAGGGCTCGGCCACCGCGATCAAGCGGCAGAAGGACATCTGGACCTTCGCCCGCGTGATGGGCAGCGACGATCCGAACTGGCAGCTCGTCGCCACGGACGAATGATTGGCAGGCTTGCGGCGGCCCTTCTCGCGGTTTCCGCGATGACCGGTTCCGCGCAAGCCGCCGAGGGGCCCAGCTACGCGATCCTCGATTTCGAAGATCTCGCCGGCTGGGCCGAAGACGATCACCAGGCCGCCTTCGACGTCTTCCGCAGCACCTGCGGCGATCTGGATGATCCCGACTGGCGCGCGCTTTGCGCCATCGCCGACGACGCCGGCGATGCGCGGCAGTTCTTCGAGCTGTTCTTTCGCCCCGTGATGATCTCCGACGGTGCGGATCCTCTCTTCACCGGGTATTTCGAACCCGAACTCGACGGCTCGCTGACCCGCACGCCGCGCTTCACCCATCCGCTCTACGCCATGCCGCCCGAGGCGCTCGAGACCCGCCCGTGGCTGACCCGACGGCAGATCCTAACCACTGGCGCGCTGGCCGGGCGCGGGCTGGAGATCGCCTGGGTCGACGATCCGGTCGAGGCGTTCTTCCTTCAGGTGCAGGGTTCGGGCCGCGTCCGCCTGCCCGACGGCCGGTCGATTCGCGTCGGCTATGCCGGTGCCAACGGCCATCCCTACAGCTCGATCGGTCAGGAACTGGTGCGGCGCGGAGTCTACGAGGCGCACCAGGTCTCGGCCGAGGTCATCCGCAACTGGGTTCGCCGCAACCCCGACGAAGGGCGCGAGCTGCTGTTCCACAACGACAGCTACGTCTTCTTTCGCGAGGTCAGCGAGGTGCCCGCGGACAAGGGTCCGCTGGGCGCGATGAACCGGTCGATCACGCCGCTGCGGTCCATCGCGGTCGATCCGGCCTTCGTGCCGCTGGGCGCCCCCGTCTGGATCGAGAAGGCGGGCGACGAGCCGATGCGCCGCCTGATGGTCGCGCAGGACACCGGTTCGGCCATCAAGGGGGCGCAACGCGCCGACATCTATTTCGGCACCGGCGATGCGGCCGGACAGCGCGCCGGACGCGTCAAGGACGCCGGCCGCATGGTCGTGCTTCTTCCGATCCAGCGCGCCTACGCGCTGCTGCCGCAGGATCACCCGGCATGAGCCGGCGGCGCCTGCGCCCCGACGAGTTGGAACTGTGGCAGCAGATCGCGCGCAGCACCGACCCGCTGCACAAGCGCGGCCGCCATTGGTCGGACCCGCCGCAGAAGCAGGCCCGCGCCGAACCACAGGCCAAGCCCGATCCGGCGCCCGTCCAGCCCTTCACGCTGGGCCAGGCGGCGCCGGCCAGGCACGCCACCCAGCCTATGCCGCAGCCGACCGGCAAGTGGCTCGAGGCGCAGCCGAAGCGCATGGATTCCAAGGCCTATACCCGCCTCAAGCGCGGCAAGCTCGCCCCCGAGGCGCGGATCGACCTGCACGGCCTGACGCTGGACGAGGCGCATCCGCGGCTCATATCCTTCATCCTGCGCGGACAGTCGCGCGGCCTCCGGCTGGTGCTGGTCATCACCGGCAAGGGTCGGCGCGAGGACCCGTACGAGCCCATGCCCGACCGGCGCGGCGTGCTGAAACGGCAGGTTCCGCTATGGCTCCGCCAGGCGCCGGTGGCGCAGGCGGTGCTGCAGATCGCGCCCGCGCATATCCGCCACGGCGGCGAAGGCGCCTATTACGTCTATCTCAAGAAGCGCCGCTGAGCCCACATTCGCCGCGGTGAAGCCAGTCCAGCACGCGCGCGGCCACCGCGCCCGGATCCTCCTCGTGCAGCAGGTGGCCGCGGCCGTCGATGCTCTCGACCACGGCATCGGGCATCCGGTCCGCAGCCTGCACGGCTGTCACCGGCGGCACCATACGGTCGCCCGACCCGGTCAGGAACAGCGTGGGCGCCGCGATCCGCGGCAGGTCGGCCAGCAACCCGTCCAGCTTCCACTGCGCCATCATCAGCAGCGCGCCGTCCACATGCACGCGGTCGCGGAACAGCCGGGCATAGAGGTTCGCCTGCTCCGTGGAAATCTGAGACCCGGTGCCGCGCAGCAGGCTCAGCACGCGGGACGGATCACGCATCTGGCGCGCCGCCGCCCCGGTCAGGCCCGGCATCATCGCCAGTGCGCGCGCCGCCATCGGGAACAGCGTGCGCGCGATGCCGTCGAACGGTTTCAGCGCCGGGTTGATGCCGACCACCCGCGCGCCCTGCCCCATCCTGTCCACCACGCGCAGCGCCACCGCCGCGCCGGCCGAATGGCCGACGATCAGCGCCGGCGCGATCCCCTCGGCCCGGCACAGCGCGGCCACGTCGTCCGCGACGCAGTCCAGAGAGGACCGCATCCGGTTGCCCAGCCGCGTAAAGCCGTGCCCGGGCAGGTCGATCGCCATAACGCGCGCCGAACCGGTCAGCAGCGGATAGATGTAGCGCCAACTATGCGTCGAGGCGCCCGTGCCGTGCAGCAGAAGGATGTCCGGCCCCTGCCCGGCCTGCTGCACGTGCCACGCGTGCGGTCGCACGCGCACGATTCGCGAATGCTCGGCCAGCGGCCAGCGCTCGGCCTCGGGCGACTGCATCAGCGTTTCAGCGCGTCACCGACGGCGCGCGACAGGCTGTGGGCGTCGGCGCGCGGCAACGGCACGTAGGCAGCGCCCATCGTCGCCGCCAGCGTCGCGAGGTCGCGCGTCGGCCGGTTGCCGGTGTCGACCACCGCGGCCGCGATCCCGCGCGCGCGGATGGCAGCAGCCATGGCCTGCGCGTCCTCGGCCGCGGCGGCGCGCCCCGTCCGGCCGGGCAGCGGTACGTTGGCCCGCCCGTCGGTCAGCAGCGCCAGCGACGGCGACAGCCCCTGCCCTGCGGCGCGCGCGGCCAGTTCCATCGCGGCGCGCAACCCGGCGGCCAGCGGCGTGCCACCGCCGCCCGGCAGCGCCGCCAGCTTGCGCTTGGTCTGGACCAGGCTGCGGGTCGGCTGCAGCACCACCTCGGCCCCCTCGCCGCGGAACGCGACCAGCGCCACGTGGTCGCGCCGGGCATAGGCCTCGGCTAGCATAAGCTCGACCGCGCCCTTCGCCTCGGCCAGCCGCGCCATCGCGGCCGAGCCCGAGGCGTCGACCGCGAACACGATCAGCCGGTCGGAATGATCCTGATAGCGGCGGATGTGGATGTCCGACGGATGGATGATCAGCCCCGGCACGTCGGGCCGCGCGCGGCGGCGCAACGGCTGCCACGGCGCCGCAGCCCGCAGCGTGGCGAT
>NZ_JBELMH010000132.1:0-5363 GCF_042096055.1 Citreimonas sp.
CGTCGCTGCGTTCCAGCACGTCGCCCGTCCGCTCGGCTCGGACCGGAACGCCGCTTGGATCGTCGAACAGCGCGCGTGCCCGTCGGACTGCGGGATGCGCAAGGCGGCCCGACCAGATCAGGTAGAGCGGCACGCGCAGCGCATCGTAGCCGAAGGCAGCGGGCAACACATCAGGCGGGCGCATTCCCGCCTCGGTCAGGGTGATCCAGTCCGGCACCAGCCCGTCCGCCGCGATCCGGCCCATCAGCGCTTCGCCGTCGGCGGAAGCCCGCGCCAGCCGGGGAAGGTCGAAGGCCGCGGCCAGCGCGTGCAGCGCGCGCGGCATCAGGTAGGACGGGTTCACGATCTCGTAGCCGGGCCCCGAAAATCGCTCGGCCGCCGGGCGCAGCAGCAATCCGCCGCCCGGCGCGTCGCGGACCAGGATCGTGTCGATCGCGCGGGCGACGGCGGCTGCGCGATCGGCCAGGTGCGGCGCGTCGAACCGGCGTGCGGCGCGTAGCAGCGCCCAGGCGAAGAACAGGTCGCCGTCGGACGCGTTGTTGAAATCGGCGATTCCGACACCTGGCCGCCAGCGCCACGCCAGCAACGCGTCCTGCCGCACCGCAAGGTGCGCCTCTGTCCAGTCCAGCATGCGGGCAAAGACCTCACGGTCGTCGAAGGCCACCGCCAGCAGCATGCCCCAGCCCTGGCCCTCGGAATGGCTGGCGTCGCCCTGAAGCGCGTCGATCACGCGGCCGTCCGGTGTGACAAACAACGATTTCCACGCCTGCCAGGCGTCCTGCCACTCGGGCCCGTTCGTTCCGGCGGCCGCGCCGGGGCCGCCCGTGCGGACGAGCGTCCCCGCCGACAGCAGGCCCAGAACCGCTCTGCGTTTCAATTAGGCCTCACCTCGCAATCGAGTGATCGGTTGCGGCGCAGCGCCGCTGGGAACGTGCCCGGAAACATGCCACGGTCTTGCCCTACGAAACTGCACCCTGTCGACCTCTGTCTGCCATGGAGACCGCATGCCCAAGCGCGCCACCACCCCCGTCACGTTGCCCGGGGCCCTGCTGGGCCTCGTCCTGTCGGGCATCGCGATCTTTGCGGGCACGACCTACGTCCTGGTGCGTCAGCATATTGACACATTCCAGCAGGCAGCGCTGGAAGAGGCGGTGACCCTGCGCACGCGCGGCGTCTCGACCGCCTTCGCGCGGGCACTGGAGCAGGACTGGCAGCACCTGACGGCGATCGCGCGCGAGGTGGCCGTGCTCGACCCGGAGGGCCTGGCCCCGGTGCTGGATGCGGCGGCCGGCCCGGACCAGCGGATTTCGTGGGCGGGGTTCGCGCGGCCCGACGGCACGGTCATCGTCGCGTCGGGTGGCCTGCTCGAGGGCGGTGACGTGTCGTCTCGCCCCTGGTTCCAGCAGGGTCTGCAGGAGGATTTCGCCGGCGACATGCACGAGGCCGTGCTGCTCGCCGACCTGATGGCAGCCGGGGATTCCGCGCCGCCGCGCTTCCTCGACCTCGCCACCCCGGTCGAGGGGCCGGGCGGTCGCGTGGTCGGTGTGCTGGGCTTCCACATCAACGCCGCCTGGGCCGAAGACTACCTCGCCGATCTGGCCGAGCGGATGGAGCTTGACCTGCTTCTGGTCAATCCCGCTGGCGAGGTAATGATCGGAACCGCCCCGGACCTGCCCGACAGTTTCGATCTGCCACGCCTGTCGGCTGCGGCGGCGACGGGCGTGCAGACGGCGGAATTCGACATTTGGCCCGACGGCATGCGCTATTTCACCGCCGTGACGCCGTCGGTGACCTTCGGCGCGCTGCCGTCCTTCGGCTGGCGTCTGGTGGGGCGCATCGATCCGGCGGACTTTCCCGCCACGCCCGCGCGGGACCTGATCCGCTCCACCACCGTCGCACTGACCGTCGCCACGGCGATCTTCGCACTTGCGACGGTGCTGTTCATCCAGCTCTACATTCGCCCGATCGGCCGGCTTGCCCGGAACGCCGAGCGGATCGCCGACGGGCACGAGGATTATCCTGCCGAGATTCGCGCCTCGGCCGAACTGCAGCGCCTGTCGGCCTCGCTCGCCCGGCTCGAGTCGCAACGGCGCTGAGGCGCGTGGCCGCGCCTCAGACCGACCGTCCGAAGGTCAGCCGGCGCGCGAGGTCGCGCGCGATCGCGGCGGAGTTGACCTGCATCACGCCTGGCGCCTCGCCCTCGGCGTAGAGCTTGCGCAGCAGGGCGGCGCTGGTGGTCTCGTCGGGCAGCAGCCGCAGGCGCACGCCGTCGGGGGTGCGCTCGACAACGCTGGCCTCGATGTCGCCGACGTCCGAAATGCGCAGGGTGCCGGTCGTGCCGACGCCCCAGTCGCGGCCCCGGATGCGCGTCATCTCCTGCGACAGCGATGCCATCCACACGCGGCGCGGCGGCTCTCCCTCGGCGGCGAAGATGGCACGTTCGGGCGCATCGGCCACATGCCGCTCGCGGCGCGGCAGCTCGATGCAGGCGATCAGCACCAGGCTCAGCACCAGCAGGTTGTAGAGTGTCCAGAACAGGATCACCGCCTTGCCGTCGCCGGCGTCGTAGAAGGCGAACCGGTTGAAAACGAGACCAAGCAGTAGCCCCACCACCGTCAGTACCAGCACCACGATGAACGGTGTCATCAGGCGCCACTGGACCTGCAGCTTGCTGCGGTCGCCGCCCTTGGCGGTCACGCTGAACGGGTGGCCGTGCGGCTTGATGATGCCGGTGATCGCGGCGCGGCTGATCTGGATGGCACCCAGGTGCTGGCTCACGTCCTTCAGCACCGGCACCAGCATGCCCGGCGACAGCAGGTTGAACGAGATCACGGTCCACAGGAAATAGACGCCGAAATAGCTCAGCACCTCGGGCACCTCGGCGTCGACCACCGTGATGTTGAAGAACCAGTAGAGCAGTGGGTAGAGCAGGGCAGCCACGCGGAACGGGAACGCCGTCAGCCAGTAGAGCACCGAGTCGATCACGCTCCAGCGATCGCGCAGGCGAAGGGTGCTCCGCGACAACGGCCCCAGCCGGCCGCGCGCGATCTGCATCAGGCCCAGGCACCAGCGCGCGCGCTGGGTGATGTATTCCTTCAGCCCCTCGGGGGCGAGGCCCTCGGTGAGCGGCTCGTTGAGGTAGTGCGTCTCCCAGCCGCGTTCCTGCAGCGCCAGCGTCAGCATGAAATCCTCGGTGATGCTGTCGGTGGGCAGGCCGCCCAGTTCGGCCACCGCCTGCCACCGCGCCACCGACGACGTGCCGCAGCAGATCGCCAAGCCCCAGGCGTCGCGCGCGGGCTGCATGTGGTCGAAGAAGAAGCGTTGCTCGTCGGGGTAGGACCGGCTGAGCCCGAGGTTGTGCTGCACCGGGTCCGCGTTGAAGAAGTGCTGCGGCGTCTGCACCAGACCTGTTCTGGGATCGTGGAACAGCGCCAGCGTTCGGCGCAAAAAGTTGCGGTGCGGCACGAAATCCGCGTCCAGCACGGCGAAGAAGTCCGGCGGCCCCTCGGCCTCCAGCAGCTTGAGCGTGTGGTTGATGTTGCCGGCCTTGGCGCCCTTGTTGTCGGGGCGCGTGATGTGGCGCGCGCCCTGCGCCTCGCAGAAGTCGCGCAGCCAAGCGCGCTTGCCGTCGTCGAGCACGCAGACCTCCACCTCGGGCCAGTCCAGCGCCAGCGCGCCGACGATCGAGCGTTCCAGGACCTCGCGGTCTTCGTTGTAGGTCGCGATCAGCACGGCGACGCGGGGCGCCGGGCCGGGAAGCCACCACCCGGCATGCTCGGTCGCCTCGCCGCCGCGTTCGCGCACGCGCGACATCAACACGGCCGCGCTGATCGAGCTGGCCAGCGCTGCGAATTCCAGAGCGAACAGTGACCAGCTGGCCAGGCAGTCGACGGTCAGGCCGAAGGGCGCCAGCGTCTCGGTCGCCCGCCACCACGCGTAGCGCAGCGCCAGCAGGATGCCGATCCCCATCAGGATCGCGCGATGCCGGTTGTCGAAGCGGTTGACGAAGACCGGCAGGATCAGGCCAAGCCCCATTACCAGCAGCATCTGCACGAAGGCCGACTGCGTCTCGGTCAGCAGGACTGGCGGAAACATCAGAACAGGCCCCGCACCCAGTCGAGCGGCCGTGCCTCGAAGAACACCCGCCCGGTCCGCCCGACGGGGCAGTCGAGCGCCGGGTCCGACACTAGGCCCGGCACCTCGACGGCGACGTCATAGCGCTCGAGGTGCTGGGCGCTGGGGGCGACCGCAAGGTTGGTGTAGATCGTGCCCGCGCCCGCGCCCGACAGCCGCGCCACCGTGCCCGGATAGCGTTCCTCGCGGCCCGCCATCAGGAACTCGGCCGGGTCGCCGACCTGCAGGCCGTTGTAGACCGACTCGGTCACCGACAGCGTCACGAACAGCGAGCCGCAATCGACCAGCCGCAGCACGGGCTCGCCGCGCTGCAGGCGCTCGCCGTCGGCGGCCAGCACCTCGCGCAGCCGGCCATCCACGGTTGATCGGATCTCGGCCGAGGACAGCCGGTTCACCGATATCTGCTCGGCGATCACGCGGGTGTCGATCGCCTCCTCGCGGGCGCGGGCCTCCTGCAGGTCGGCCTGGATGCCGTCCAGCACGGTTTCCAGCTCGACGCGTCGCTGTTCGGCGTTGGGTGCGTCGTTGTAGCCGTCGCCGACGAACACGCCGGAACGCGCGGCGGCCAGCGCGTTCTCCAGCACGTCGACCTCTTCGCGCGCGCGGCTCTGCGTGACAGAATCCGCTGCGCCAGCCAGCGACTTCGCGGCCGCCTCGTCCAACTCGTCAGTGCCGTCGCCCGGCGTCACGCCCAGCAGGCGCAACCGGTCACGCGCATGGGCCAGGCGCAGCTCCAGCTCCGCGATGGTCCGCTCGGTAAACCGGTCGCTGCGCTGGGACAGCGTGTCGATCATGCCCTGCGTCTCTTCCGCGACGGTCTCGAGCCGCGCCGTCTGGGCCTGTGCGAAGGCAAGCTCCATCTCGAGGTCGTTCAGGCGGATCGAGTCTGACCGGCGGTCGAAGACCGAGACCAGCACCTCGCCCTCGGTCACCGCGCTGCCAAGCGCGCGATCGGGCATTTCGATCTCCCCGGCGATGGGCGCGCGCAGTGTGGACAGCCGCGCGTTGACGAAGGCGTTCGCACTGGCGCTCGCCATCTGCTCGGCCACGATGATCCAGACCGCGGCGACCACGATCAGGGCGCCAAGAACCAGTCTTGTAAGTCGCATTTAAGTCCTTTCAATCCCTGGGTTGGTGCCAGGCGCCCCTTGGCCGCAGACGATCACCCGCTCATGTCCCTTGGCTATAGAGCATTTTTCTTTCGGGCAGCATCTCAGATCGACGCTCAT
>NZ_JBELMH010000133.1:0-5338 GCF_042096055.1 Citreimonas sp.
CCCTTCACGCCCAAGGTGGTCACCGGCAACGCCCTGCTCGAGGGCGACGTGATCTACCTGACCGACGCCGACACCTGGACGCGCGAGTTGCGCGAGGCCGAGGTGCTGACCGACGAGGCGCATGCGCAACTGCGCCTGCTCGACGCGCAGGCCCGGCCGTCCGAGATCGTCGGCGCCTATCTGGCCGACGTGCGGCAGGGCGACGACGGCCTCGAGCCCGCGCATTTCCGCGAGGATTTCCGCCGCACCGGACCGTCCAACTACTTCCTCGGAAAACAGGCCGAACGGGCCTGATGGAGACACCCATGTACCGCTACGACGATTTCGACGCGGCCTTCGTCGCCGAACGCAACGCGCAGTTCCGCCAGCAGGTCGCGCGCCGCATCGACGGCTCGCTGACCGAGGACGAGTTCAAGCCGCTGCGCCTGATGAACGGGCTGTACCTGCAGTTGCACGCCTACATGCTGCGCGTGGCCATTCCCTACGGCACGCTGCGCAGCGCGCAGATGCGGCAGCTCGCCTACATCGCCGAGCGCTGGGACAAGGGCTATGGCCACTTCACCACGCGGCAGAACATCCAGTACAACTGGCCCACGTTGAAGGACGTGCCGGACATGCTGGACGCGCTGGCCGAGGTCGAGATGCACGCCATCCAGACGTCGGGCAACACGATCCGCAACGTGACCGCCGACCACTTCGCCGGTGCCGCCGCGGACGAGATCGCCGATCCACGCCCCGTCGCCGAGCTGATCCGCCAATGGTCGACCGACCATCCGGAGTTCCAGTTCCTGCCGCGCAAGTTCAAGATTGCGATCACCGGCTCGCCCAATGATCGCGCTGTCACCAAGGCGCACGACATTGGCTTGCGCATGGTCGAGCGGGACGGGCAGCCCGGCTTCGAGGTCATCGTGGGCGGCGGCCTGGGCCGCACGCCGATGATCGGCAAGGTGATCCGCGACTTCCTTCCGCGCGAGGACCTGCTGCCTTACCTCGAGGCGATCGTGTCAGTCTGGAACCTGCTGGGCCGCCGCGACAACAAGTTCAAGGCGCGCATCAAGATTACCGTGCACGAGCATGGCATCGACGCGATCCGCGAACTGGTCGAGGCGCGCTTCGACGAACTCCGCCCCGCCTTCACCGGCGAGGACCAGGAGATGCTGGCGCAGATCGAGGCGGCCTTCGCCCCGCCGGTCTTCGACGACCGGCCCGCGGATGCCTTCGACGCGGCCTACGCCACCGACCCGGTGTTCCGCGCCTGGGTCGACAGCAACATATCGCGCCACCGGGCGCCGGGCTACGCCATCGCGCAGATCAGCCTCAAAGCCCATGGCGCCACGCCGGGCGACGCCTCGGCCGAGCAGATGCGCGTGATGGCGGACCTGGCCGAGCGCTACGGCCACGACCAGCTGCGCATCAGCCACGAACAGAACGTGGTGCTGCCTCACGTGCACCGCGCCGATCTTCCGGCGGTGCACAAGGCGCTGAAGGCGCATGGCCTTGCGACTGCGAACATCGGCAAGATCAGCGACATCATCGCCTGCCCCGGCATGGATTACTGCGCGCTGGCGACCGCGCGGTCGATTCCGATCGCGCAGCAGATCGCCACGCGGTTCGAGGACCTGAAGACCGAGCACGAGATCGGCGACCTGAAGATCAAGATCTCGGGCTGCATCAACGCCTGCGGCCATCACCACGTGGGCCATATCGGCATCCTCGGCCTCGACCGCGCGGGTGTCGAGAACTACCAGATCACGCTGGGCGGCGATCACACCGAGACCGCGGCGCTGGGTCAGCGCACCGGGCCCGGTTTCTCGGCCGACGAGATCGTCCCCGCCATCGAGAGGATCGTCGATGCCTATCTCGACCATCGCGAAAACGCCGACGAACGCTTCATCGACACGTTCCGCCGCATCGGGATGGAGCCGTTCAAGCACGCCCTCTACGACGAGACCGGAAAGGCCCGGGCCGATGCGGCCTGAAACCCGGCCCTTCGGCAAGGACGCGGAAGCACGCCCGGTCGGTGACCCCGACCGGGCGGCAGAGCTGCGCGCGCGCGTCGAGGCGCTGAACGCGCGCTTTCGCCACCACGGGGCGACGGCGGTGCTGCGCGCGGTGCTGACCGAGCGCGTCGCCGGCGACATCGCCATGGTCTCCAGCTTCGGCGCGGAATCGGTGGCGCTGCTGCACCTCGTGGCGATGGTGGACCGCGCGACGCCGGTTTTGTTCCTCGACACCGCCATGCTGTTCCCCGAGACGCTGGTCTACCAGCAGGACGTGGCCGAGAAGCTGGGCCTGCGCGACGTGCGCGTGCTGCGCGCAGACGCGGCCGAAATCGCCCGGCAGGATCCATACGGCGCGCTGCACCTGCGCGACCCCGATGCCTGCTGCGCACTGCGCAAGACCGTCCCGCTCGAGGACGCGCTGGCCGGGTTCGACGGCTGGATCACCGGGCGCAAGCGGTACCAGAGCCAGGGCCGCGCGACGCTCGACTTCTTCGAATACGAAGAGGCGACCGGCCGCATCAAGGTCAACCCGCTGGTCCACTGGGCGCCCGGCGACGTGCGCACCTACATGGACGAGAACCGCCTGCCGCGCCATCCGCTGGTGGCGCAGGGCTATCCGTCGATCGGCTGCCGGCCCTGCACCGACAAGGTGGCCGACGGCGAGGATCCGCGCGCCGGCCGCTGGCGCGGGCAGAACAAGGACGAGTGCGGAATTCATTTCGTGAATGGCCGCGCCACGCGCGGCGCGTCATGACCCGACAACAGGAGCCTTCGATGAGTGTCATCGTGACCGACCAGGGCTTTGCGCCCGATCACTGGCAGGGCGAGGTTCGCGACCTGCCGTCCGACACCGACCCCGCGACGCTGACCGCGATCCCGAACGAGGCACTGGTGCGCATCGCCTTCCCGTCGTCCGCCGACGGGCGCGGTTTCACGCTCGCGCGGCTGCTGCGGCTGCGCGGCTTCACCGGCCGGCTGCGCGCCGCCGGCCACGTGATCGCCGACCAGTACGCCATGGCGCGCCGCGCCGGCTTCGACGAGGTCGAGATCGACGAGGCACTGGCCGCCCGCCAGCCCGAGGAGCAGTGGCAGTTCCGCGCCGACTGGCGCGCGCATGACTACCAGGCGCGGCTGGGGGCCCGCAGGACGCAGGCCTGACGCCCGCGCGCCGTCCGCGCCGGAAGGCCGCGCATGCGGTTTCGCCTGACACAGATCAACGCTAATACAGGGACGCCGTGGCATGACCGCGGCGCAGGACCATGACAGAGATGACGCCCGTGACGAACGCCCAAGCCCAGCAGACCGCGCCGAAGACGAAGGCGATGCCCGACGCCCAGACCGTCACGCAGGTGACGCACTGGACCGACCGGCTGTTCTCCTTCCGCGTGACGCGGCCCGCCAGCCTGCGCTTCCGATCGGGCGAATTCGTGATGATCGGCCTGATGCAGGACGACCCCAAGACCGGACGCGAGAAGCCGCTGCTGCGCGCCTATTCCATCGCCTCGCCGTCCTGGGACGACGAGCTCGAGTTCTACTCGATCAAGGTGCAGGACGGCCCGCTGACCTCGCGCCTGCAGCACATCGCCGTGGGCGACGAGATCATCCTGCGCCCCAAGCCCGTGGGCACGCTGGTCCACGACGCGCTGCTGCCGGGCAAGCGGCTGTGGCTGTTCGCCACCGGAACCGGCATCGCGCCCTTCGCGTCGCTGCTGCGCGACCCGCAGACCTACGAGGATTACGACGAGGTCATCCTGACCCATACCTGCCGCGAAGTGGGCGAACTGGCCTATGGCCGCGACCTGATCGAGCATATCCGCACCGACGAGACGCTGGCGGAACTGATGGGCGAGGGCTTTCACGAGAAGCTGCGCTACTACCCGACCACGACCCGCGAGCAGAGCGCGAAGATGGGCCGGATCACCGACCTCATGCGCTCGGGCGAAGCCTTCGCCGACCTGGGCGTCGAGGCGCCGCGCCCGGAAACCGACCGCGCGATGATCTGCGGCAACCTCGCCTTCAACCTCGAACTGAAGGCCATGCTCGAGGAATACGGGCTCGAGGAAGGCGCGAATTCGGACCCGAAGCATTACGTGGTCGAGAAGGCGTTCCTCGACTGACCCCCGCGCGCGGCCGCTTCGGTGCGCCGCGCGCCCGATTTGACGCTTGAATCGCGACCTTCTCAAGTTTACTTTGCGCTTCTGCAGATACAGACACCACAACGGAGCAAACCCATAGCCCGCAGACCCCACAACGCGCCCCCAACGCGCGACACCGGCCCCCGCGTCAACGACCGCATCCGGGCCCAGGAAATTCGTCTCATCGGAGCCGAAGGCGAGAACGTCGGCGTCGTGTCGCCCGCCCGCGGCATGGAGCTGGCGGAGCAGGCCGGACTCGACCTCGTCGAGATTTCGCCGAACGCCAATCCTCCGGTCTGCAAGATCATGGATTTCGGCAAGTTCAAGTACGAACAGCAGAAGCGCGAATCCGAAGCCCGCAAGAAGCAGAAGACCATCGAGGTCAAAGAGGTCAAGTTCCGCCCCGGCACCGACACGCACGACTACGACGTGAAAATGCGCAACGTGCTGCGGTTCCTCGAGGCGGGCGACAAGGTGAAGATCACCCTGCGCTTCCGGGGCCGCGAGATGGCGCACCAGGATCTGGGCCGCGATCTGCTGGAACGCGTGGCCGAGGACGTCAAGGATCTCGGCAAGGTCGAGAATATGCCGAAGATGGAAGGCCGTCAGATGATCATGATGATCGGCCCCGTGACAAAGTAACCCGACGCCCGGCGAACCGGACGGACCGGACGACAAAGGCTTGCGCCGCTGCGCAGGCCTTTTTTTGTGGCACCGCCGCCGGCGCAAGACAGGAGCCCGCGTTGTTCGACCTCTCCGCCTATCTCGACCGCGTGGGCCTGGCCGATTGCCCGCGCTCCGCGTCTGGTCTGGCGCTGCTGCAGGCCGCGCAGATGCGCGCCATCCCCTTCGAGGCGATCGACCCGCTGCTGGGGTTCACGCCGGACCTGTCGCTCGACTCGATCGCCGCCAAGCTGGTCCATGGCGGACGCGGCGGCTATTGCTACGAGCTGAACCTGCTGCTCGAGGCCGCGCTGCTTGCGCTGGGGTTCGCGCCGCGCCGTGCGCTGGCGCGCGTGCGCATGGGCAAGCCCTCGGGCGGGCCGCGCACGCATCTGGCGCTCGAGGTCGCCATCGACGGGATCGTCTGGCTGGTGGACGCGGGCTTCGGCGGGCCCGCGCCGCTGGTGCCGCTGCGGCGCGACGCCGACGCTCCGCAGCACGCCCCGAACGGCACCTACGTGCTGCGCGACGATGCCG
>NZ_JBELMH010000134.1:0-5132 GCF_042096055.1 Citreimonas sp.
CGTGCAGCGTGCGCGCGGCGTTGTCGATGCCGAAGCGGCGGCACAGCGCGTCCAGAGACGCGGGAGAGCCGGGAAAGCGGCGGCGCGCGATGTCCAGCGTGTCGATGGCGCAATCGACGGGCAGGGCTGGGCGCTTGCACCAGCCAAGCTCGGCGTTGAGGAATTTCACGTCGAAGGCAGCGTTGTGGATCACCAGCTTCGCGCCGTCGATGAAAGCGCGGAACTCGTCGACAATCTCGTGGAACAGCGGCTTGTCGCACAGGAAATCGTCGCCGAGCCCGTGCACCGCGAAGGCCTCGGCCGGCATGGCGCGCTGCGGGTTGATGTACTGGTGATACGTGCGCCCCGTGGGCACGTGGTTCATCAGCTCGACCGCGCCGATTTCCACGATCCGGTCGCCCTGGTCGGGCTCGAACCCTGTGGTTTCGGTATCGAGGACGATTTCACGCATGATCTGGTAGCCTGTTCCTGATGTCGCGCAAGATATCGTGGACCTGCTCGCGAGCATGGTCAAGGGTATCGGTCTCGATCACGTAGGTCGCCAGCACACACTTTTCCTCGTTCGGCATCTGCCGGGACAAGATGCGGTCGAAATCCGCCTCGGACATGGTGCCGCGCGCGAGGACGCGCGCCTTTTGCGTTTCACGTGAAACGGTGACGCAGGCGGTCGCATCCATTTCGGCCTCGGCACCGGTCTCGAACAGCAGCGGGATGTCGTAGACGGTGATCCGGTCGGCGTGGTCGGCGGCGAAGGCGGCGCGATCGGCTTGGACCAGCGGATGAACGATCGCCTCGATCCGGGGCAGGGCGTTCGCGTCGGTGGCGATGATCGCGCGCAGCGCATCGCGCGCTACGGCGCCGTCACGGACTGCCTGCGGAAAGGCGTCCCCCATGGGCACGACGGCAGCGCCGCCGGCGGAATAGAGGCGATGTACCGCGGCGTCGGCGTCCCAGACGGCGCAGCCCTCATCGGCGAAGAGCCTTGCCGTCGTCGACTTGCCCATGCCGATCGACCCGGTCAGGCCAAGGCGGAAGCTCATGCCAGAACGGCCTCGCGCAGGGCGGCGTCGACCTCGGGGCGGCGGCCGAACCAACGCTCGAACCCCGGCACCGCCTGGTGCAGCAGCATGCCGAGGCCGTCGACCGTCCGGCAGCCGCGTTCGCGCGCGATCCGCAGCAGACGCGTCTCGAGCGGGGCGTAGACCAGGTCGCTGACCACGCAGCCGGGGTGCAGGCCGTCCAGCGGCACGCGCATCTCGGCCTTGCCGGTCATGCCGAGCGAGGTCGTATTGACCAGCAGCGCGCTGTCGTCCAGCAGGTTGCCTGCCTTGACCCAGTCGTACACCTGCACGCGGTTGCCGAAGTTCTCGCGCAGCATCTCGGCCCGCGGGCGGGTGCGGTTGGTCACGCAGATCTCGGGCACGCCGACGTCGAGCAGCGAGGCCACGACCGCCCGCGCGGCCCCGCCGGCGCCAAGCACGGTGGCCGGTCCGGCGGACGGCTTCCAATCAGGCACGGTCTGGCGCAGGTTCTCGATGAAGCCGTAGCCGTCGGTATTGTCGGCGTGGATCTTGCCGTCCGGGCGGAAGATCAAGGTGTTCGCAGCGCCGATCAGCGACGCGCGGTCGGACACCAGGTCGGCCAGCGCCAGCACGCGCTCCTTGTAAGGGATCGTGACGTTGACGCCCACGAAGCCCAGATCGGGCAGCAGGCGCAACGCGGTCTCGAGCCTGTCCTCGGCGATGTCGAGCGGCACGTAATGGCCCTGGATGCCGTAGCGGTGCAGCCAGTGACCGTGCAGCACGGGAGAGCGCGAGTGCGCCACGGGAGAGCCGACGACGCCGGCCAGCGGGATGCGGGGCAACGGGTCGTTCATCCGGGGATGCTCCCCCTGTCGGTGAGGAAGTTCAGGAATTCGAGCAGGGGCAGCCCCTGGATCGTGAAGAGGTCGCCCTGCACATGGGCGAACAGGCGCACGCCTTCCTCTTCGATCTTGTAGGCGCCGACCGAGTCGCAGACCGCGGGCCAGTTACGGTCGAGATAGGCTTCTATGAAGGTGTCCGACACTGGACGCATGGTCAGGCGCGCGGTGCCGACGTGCCGCCAGACGGGTTCGGCGCCTTCGAACAGGACCGCCGCGGACAGCAGACGGTGCGTCTTGCCCCGCAGGCGCCGCAGCTGATCGGCGGCCTCCTCGCGCGTTGACGGTTTCGAAAGGACTTCGCGGTCAAGATCAAGAACCTGATCGCAGCCCAGCACGCGGGCCTCGGGGTGACGCGCCGCGACCTTGGCGGCCTTTGCCTCGGCCAGGGTATCGGCGGTGTCGCGCGGAGAGGCACCTTCGGCCGCCATGGCTTCGCGAATCGCGTCTTCATCGACGCGGGGCGAATCGATCCGGAGGGTCAGACCGGCGGATTCCAGCATCCGGCGCCGGATTTCGGACCCCGATGCGAGGATGAGATCGGATTCCATTGTGGAGAACTCCGTGGATCACCGGGGGTCTAACCGCAGGTATGGTTTTGCTGAGAATCGGACCCGGACGCAAGCGGTGGAGGACTCAGCCTGTTCTGCGCCGCGCCGACGATCTTCTTGACCTGTGGGGTGGGAAAACCGGGCAGAGGGGGAAGACGATGAAGCCCCGTGCTTCTTCCCAAGGTTATTCACAGGTCATTCAAACCGTCTTAAAGATTGGTTTATGTCTGCCAATCAATAGTTTGCGCGCGTGACGAGCGTCGTCATAACGAAACAGTCCGAAAAACTATCCACAGCATGCGGGATTGTGGAGAAAGGGTTGCGAAACGGTTAATCCCCAGCCGAAGCCTCCGTCTACTATCACAACAACCTTACATCTTTCTTTCTATTGGTAAGGAGGTCGGCCGGCTTTCCTGGTTCGACGCCCTCGATTGACGAAACCGGCACGCTCCTGCTATCAGCCATGAAGTCTCCTGTTCTGGATGACACTTCCCTGCATGAACGACCCGCGGTGCGATCTGTGCCCGTGAAAGGATGCCTGATGACCGAGGAACGCCTCAATCTGTCAGACCTGAAGGCGAAAAGCCCCAAGGACCTCTTGGCCATGGCCGAAGAGCTTGAGATCGAGAACGCCTCGACCATGCGGAAGGGCGAGATGATGTTCCAGATCCTGCGCGAACGCGCGGACGAGGGATGGGAGATCTTCGGCGACGGCGTTCTGGAAGTGCTGCAGGACGGGTTCGGCTTCCTGCGCTCGCCCGAGGCCAACTACCTGCCGGGGCCGGACGACATCTACGTGTCACCCGACATGATCCGGAAATACTCGCTGCGGACGGGGGATTCCATCGAGGGCGAGATGCGCGCGCCGGACGACGCCGAGCGCTACTTCGCGCTGGTGAGCGTGACGAAGATCAACTTCGAGGAGCCCGAGAAAGCGCGCCACAAGATCGCGTTCGACAACCTAACACCGCTCTACCCCGACGAGCGGCTGAAGATGGAGATCGAGGATCCGACGATCAAGGACCGCTCGGCCAGGATCATCGACCTCGTCTCTCCCATCGGGAAGGGCCAGCGGGGCCTGATCGTGGCCCCGCCGCGAACGGGCAAGACGGTTCTGCTGCAGAACATCGCCAGCAGCATCGAGAAGAACCACCCCGAGTGCTACCTGATCGTTTTGCTGATCGACGAGCGCCCCGAGGAAGTCACCGACATGCAGCGCTCGGTGAAGGGCGAGGTCGTGTCGTCGACCTTCGACGAACCGGCGCAGCGGCACGTGGCAGTGTCCGAGATGGTCATCGAAAAAGCCAAGCGGCTGGTCGAACACAAACGAGATGTTGTGATCCTTCTCGACTCGATCACACGACTTGGTAGAGCGTTCAACACTGTCGTGCCGTCCTCGGGCAAGGTTCTGACCGGCGGTGTCGACGCGAACGCGCTTCAGCGGCCTAAGCGGTTCTTCGGCGCCGCGCGGAACATCGAGGAAGGCGGCAGCCTGACGATCATCGCCACCGCACTGATCGACACTGGCAGCCGCATGGACGAGGTGATCTTCGAAGAGTTCAAGGGTACCGGCAACAGCGAGATCGTGCTGGATCGCAAGGTCGCCGACAAGCGCGTGTTCCCGGCGATCGACATCCTGAAATCCGGCACGCGGAAAGAAGAGTTGCTGGTCGACAAGGGCGATCTGCAGAAGACGTTCGTACTGCGGCGGATCCTCAACCCGATGGGGACGACCGACGGCGTAGAATTCCTGATCTCGAAGCTGAAGCAGACCAAGACGAACGCCGAATTCTTCGACTCGATGAACAGCTAGGACCCGGTCATGGACACGATCTTTGCCCTAGCGACTGCGCCGGGCAAGGCGGGTCTTGGGGTGGTCCGGGTGTCGGGCCCGCGGTCGGACGACGCGTGCGACGCACTGGCGGGTGCGCGGCCGGAATACCGGCGTGCAAGCCTGCGGCGCCTGTACGGTGCGCAAGGCGACGTGCTCGACGAGGCGCTTGTCCTGCGGTTCGAAGCCGGGAAGAGCTTCACCGGCGAAGACGTGGTCGAATTTCATCTGCACGGCAGCGTCGCGATCATCCAGGCCGTGCTGCGCCGGCTTGGCACGCTGGACGGCTTCCGGATGGCGGAGCCGGGTGAGTTCACGCGTCGGGCGCTGGAAAACGGGCGGATGGACCTGACGCAGGTCGAAGCGCTGGCCGATTTGATCGATTCAGAAACCGAGGCCCAGCGGCGCCAGGCGCTCGATCTTCTATCCGGTGCGCTGAGCGCGCGCGTCGGGCGTTGGCGCGAGGCGACGCTGCGCGCCGTCTCGCTGCTCGAGGCGACGATCGACTTCGCGGACGAGGATGTGCCGGTCGACGTTTCGCCCGAGGTGCGAGCGCTTCTGACTGAAGTCGTCCAGGCGATCGAGGCGGAGCTAACCGGCCTTGATGCGGCGGAACGGGTCAGGACGGGTTTCCAAGTCGCCATCGTCGGACCGCCAAACGCAGGAAAATCCACACTTTTGAATTACTTGGCTGGCCGGGAGGCGGCGATCATCTCGGAAGTGGCTGGAACGACACGCGACGTGATCGAGGTCCGCATGGATCTGGGCGGTCTCGCTGTGACGCTTCTTGATACGGCTGGCTTGCGAGAAACCGAAGATGCTGTCGAGC
>NZ_JBELMH010000135.1:0-4933 GCF_042096055.1 Citreimonas sp.
AGGATTTCTACTACTGGCTGGCCGCGTTCGACCTGGTGGGCCTGCAGACCGAGGCCGACGTGGCGCGCTGCCTCGAATCCTACCGCGCGCACCGCGCCGGCGAGATGCTGTTCGACGGCTGCCTGAAGTACCACGAGGACGTGTTCGAGGTCCGCTCGTTCCCGATCGGCATCGACGGCGAGACCTTCACCTCGCTCGCCGCGAAGCCGCCGCCGCACGACCCTGTGCACATCCGCGACGACACCAAGCTGATCATCGGCGTCGATCGGCTGGATTACTCCAAGGGCATTCCCCACCGCGTCCGCGGCTTCGGCAAGTGGCTGGAGACCCGAAGCCCCGATACGCCGCGCGCGACGCTGATCCAGATCACGCCGCCCTCGCGCGAGTCGGTGAACGCCTACAAGGACATCGCGCGCGAACTCGAGGCGCTTGTGGGGCATCTCAACGGCCGCTACGCCGATCTCGACTGGACGCCGATCCGGCTGATCGAGCGCCCCCTGCCGCGCGAGGTGATCGCGCCGCTCTACCGTATGGCGCATGTCGCGCTGGTCACGCCGCTGGCCGACGGCATGAACCTGGTGGCCAAGGAATACGTTGCGGCGCAGGACCCCGAGGATCCCGGCGTGCTGATCCTGTCGCGGTCGGCCGGGGCGGCCGAACAGATGACCGAGGCGCTGCTGGTGAACCCCCACGATTCCGAGGAGGTCGCCGAGGCGATCCAGCAGGCGCTGCTGATGCCGTTGGCCGAGCGCCGGGCGCGCCATGCCGCGCTGATGCAGGTGGTGCGCGAGACGGACATCTTCGACTGGGGCGAGACGTTTCTGGAGCGCCTGAACGGCATCGACCGCAAGACGCTGCTGGCGATGGCGTCGGGCCGGTCCTGACATGCGGGATCTGGTAGGCCTGGAGGGACTTGAACCCCCAACCAAGGCGTTATGAGCGCCCTGCTCTAACCAATTGAGCTACAGGCCCACCGTGGCGCTTTCCCTAGCAGAGCGGCCCCAAGGGTCAAGCCGGGAGATTGCAGCACTCCGCGCGATGGGCTAAGCGCCTGCCAAAGCGGAGTGACAGGTATGAGCGAAAAGGGCAGCGGGCTGACCTACAGCGCGGCGGGCGTCGACATCGAGGCCGGCAACGCGCTGGTCGAGCGCATCAAGCCGGCGGCGAAACGGACCGAACGGCCCGGTACGATGGCGGGGCTCGGAGGTTTCGGCGCGCTGTTCGACCTGAAGGCCGCGGGCTACGACGACCCGGTGCTGGTCGCGGCGACCGACGGCGTGGGCACCAAGCTGCGCATCGCCATCGACACCGGCCATGTGGCGGGGGTGGGCGTCGACCTCGTCGCCATGTGCGTCAACGACCTCGTGTGCCAAGGTGCCGAGCCGCTGTTCTTCCTCGACTACTTCGCCACCGGCAAGCTCGATACCGATACCGCCGCGCGGGTGATCGAGGGCATCGCCGACGGCTGCGCGCAGGCCGGCTGCGCCCTGATCGGCGGCGAGACCGCCGAGATGCCGGGCATGTACCCGGCAGGAGATTTCGACCTTGCAGGCTTCGCCGTGGGCGCGATGGAGCGCGGCACCGCGCTGCCCGACGGCGTGGTCGCGGGCGACGTGCTGCTGGGCCTCGCCTCGGACGGGGTGCATTCGAACGGCTACTCGCTGGTGCGCCGGATCGTCGAGCGTGCGGGCCTCGGCTGGGACGATGCCGCGCCCTTCGCCGACGGTCCGCTGGGTGCGGCGCTGCTGACGCCGACGCGCCTTTACGTCCGCCCGGCGCTGGACGCGATCCGCGCAGGCGGCGTGCATGCGCTGGCCCACATCACCGGCGGCGGGCTGACCGAGAACCTGCCGCGTGTCCTGCCCGATGGCCTGGGCGCCACGATCGACCTCGGCGCCATCGCGGCGCCGCCGGTCTTCGGCTGGCTGCGCGATGCCGGCGGCGTCGAGCAAGCCGAGATGCTGCGCGCCTTCAACTGCGGCATCGGCATGGTCGCGGTGGTGGCCGAGGACCGCGCGGAGGCGCTGGCCGCGCAGCTGCGCGACGCCGGAGAGACGGTCTGCATGCTCGGCCGCGTCACTGAAGGGCAGGGGGTGGCGTACGAGGGCCGGCTCGCGTGACGCGCGTCGGCATCCTGATCTCGGGCAGCGGCACGAACATGCAGACGCTGGTCGACAGCATGACCGGCGAGCACCCGGCCCGTGCCTGCGTGGTGCTGTCGAACGTGCCGGGCGCGGGCGGGCTGGCCAAGGCCGCTGCACGTGGCGTGCCGACCGAGACGGTGGATCACCGCCCCTTCGGCCGCGACCGCGCGGCGTTCGAGAGCGCTCTGGACGCGGCGCTGGCGCCCCATGCGCCGGACATCCTGTGCCTTGCGGGCTTCATGCGCGTGCTGACCGAGGATTTCGTCGCGCGCTGGGCCGGGCGGATGCTGAACATCCACCCGTCTCTGCTGCCGAAGTACCGCGGCCTCGATACACACGCCCGCGCGCTCGCCGCCGGCGAGGCCGAGCATGGCTGCACCGTGCACGCCGTCACGCCCGCGCTGGACGATGGCCCGATCCTGGGCCAGGCGCGGCTGCGGGTCGCGCCGGACGACACGCCCCAGACGCTGTCCGCGCGGGTGCAGGCGCTGGAACATCGGCTTTACCCGCTGGTGCTGCGCCGCTTCGCCGACGGCATCACCGACCCCGTCACGCTGGACTGACGGGGCCCGTTCCAATCCACGGCTCCTTCGCCTATCAAAGGGCGTCGACGACGCCGCCAGACAGGAAGGCCCGAGCATGCAGACGATCACCGAGACAGAGGCGCTTGCGGCGTTCTGCGCGCGGGCGCACGAGGCGCCCTACGTCACCGTCGACACTGAGTTCCTGCGCGAGCGGACGTATTATTCCAAGCTGTGCCTCGTGCAGCTGGCGCTGCCGGGCCGGGGCGAGGACGACGCCGTGCTGGTCGACCCGCTGGTCGAGGGCCTGTCGCTCGACCCGCTGATGAAGTTGTTCCGCGACGAGAGCGTGGTCAAGGTGTTCCACGCCGCGCGGCAGGACCTCGAGATCTTCCAGATCGACCACGGGGTGATCCCGGCGCCGCTGTTCGACACGCAGGTCGCCGCGATGGTCTGCGGCTTCGGCGAGCAGGTCGGCTACGAAACGCTGGTCAAGCGCATCGCCAAGGGCAGCGTCGACAAGTCCTCGCGCTTCACCGACTGGTCGCGCCGGCCGCTGACCGACGCGCAGAAGACCTATGCGCTGGCCGACGTGACCCATCTGCGCGACATCTACGAATTCCTCGCCGCCAAGCTGGAAGAGACCGGGCGCGAGCGCTGGGTCGCCGAGGAGGTCGCCGTGCTGACCGACCCCGAGACCTACATCACCCGTCCGCGCGACGCGTGGAAGCGGATCAAGACGCGCTCGAACAGCCCGCGTTTCCTGGCGATCGTGCGCGAACTTGCCGCCTTCCGCGAGGCCTACGCCCAGTCGCGCAACATCCCCCGCAACCGCGTGTTCAAGGACGACGCGCTGGTCGAGCTGGCCTCGACCAAGCCCGCGAACCTGCAGGACCTGGGCCGTTCGCGGCTGCTGCTGCGCGAGGCCCGCAAGGGCGAGATCGCCGAGGGCATCCTCGCATCCGTCGCCACCGGGCAGACCTGCCCGAAGGAAGACCTGCCCGAGGCCGAGCGCGGCCGCGACAACGACCAGGTGAACCCGGCGCTGGCCGATCTGCTGCGCGTGCTGCTGAAGGCCAAGACCGAGACCTACGGCGTGGCCTCCAAGCTGATCGCGCAGGCGGCCGATCTCGACCGCATCGCCGGCGGCGCGCGCGACGTGGCGGCACTCAAGGGCTGGCGGCGCGAAGTCTTCGGCGACGACGCCTTGCGCCTGTGCGAAGGCCGCATCGCGCTGGCCGCCGAGGGCGAGCGCGTGAGCGTGATCGAACTCTAGAGGTCCAGCTCGATCCAGACCGGCACGTGATCCGACGGCTTCTCGCGGTCGCGGATCTCCTTGTCGATCCGGCAGTCGACCAGCATGTCGGCGGCCTGCGGGCTCAGCAGCATGTGGTCGATGCGGATGCCCTTGTTCCGCGGCCAGGCATTGGCCTGGTAATCCCAGAACGAGTACTGCCCCGGCGCGGCTGAGCGCGCTCGGAAGGCATCGGTGAAGCCGAGGTTGAGCACCCGGTGGAAGGCCGCGCGGGTCTGCGGCAGGTACAGCGCGTCGTCCTCCCAGGCCTTGGGGTCGTGCACGTCCTCGGGCTGCGGGATGACGTTGTAGTCGCCCGCCATCACCGCCGGCATCTCGTCCGCCAGAAGGGCGCGGGCGCGGGTCTCGAGCCGCTCCATCCAGGCCAGCTTGTAGTCGTATTTCGGACCCGGGGCAGGGTTACCGTTGGGCAAGTAGAGGCCGCACAGGCGCACGGCGTCGCGCTCACCGGTCACGGTCGCCTCGATCCAGCGGGCCTGTTCGTCGGTGTCGTCGCCGGGCAGGCCGTGGACCACGTCCTCGAGCGGGTGTTTGGACAGGATCGCCACACCGTTGAAGCCCTTCTGGCCGTGCGTCTCGACATTGTAGCCGCGATCCTCGAAGGGCTCGCGCGGGAACGCCTCGTCGACCGACTTGATCTCCTGGCACAGCACGACGTCGGGCTGCGCCTCGTCCAGCCAGTCGGTCAGCGCGGTCAGACGCGCCTTGATGCCGTTGATGTTGAACGTCGCGATCTTCACCACAAAGCCCTCCTGTGCGGGGCTCCCTTGTGGCCCGCGACGGGACCGCGCGCAAGCGTCCGGGGCGGGATGATTCGGCGGTTTTCGTTGCCGAACGGGGCGTTGCGGCGGGCGCAGAAATTTTATCCACAGAAAAAATCGTTCTGTGGACACCATCAAATCAAATTTGGTCGGCGAAAAGTTGCCGACCGACGTTCATGTGGATAATACACG
>NZ_JBELMH010000136.1:0-4862 GCF_042096055.1 Citreimonas sp.
GCATCACGGCGCTGACCGCGCTGGTGTTCTTCCTGCCGTCCTTCTTCGCCGGCGTGCCCGCGCCGGTCCTGGCGCAGATCGCCGTGACGACGGCCGACCGCAGCGGCCCCGCACTGGGCGCGATGTTCGCCTCGGGCGCCATCGGCGCGATCGCGGGCACGCTGCTGGCGGGGTTCGTGTTCATCTCTTGGCTGGGCTCGGCCGCGACGCTGGTGGTCGTCACCATCGTCTATGTCGCGAGCGGCGCGCTGTTCCTGTGGCTGGGCCGGTCGCGCGGACGCGGCGTAGCACTGGCCTCGGCCGTCGCGGCGCTCGGCCTCGCGGGGCTGGCCTTGGCCGCGCCCGATCCCTGCGACCGCGAGAGCCGGTATTTCTGCCTGCGGGTCGAGGACGTCTCGGCCGATCGGGCGCGGCCCGTGAACCTGATGGTGATCGACCACCTCGCCCACGGGATCAGCGCGCGCGACCTGCCGCTGGTGCAGTTCACCGAACACACCGCCATGCTGGACGCGCTGTCGATGCAGCGCAGCGCGCGGGCGGATTTCACCAGCTTCCATATCGGCGGCGGGAACTACGCCGTGCCACGGGCCTTCGCCGCGCGCGGCACCGGCCCGATCACCGTGGCCGAGATCGATCCGGCGGTCACCGACCTCGCCGCCGAGGCGTTCTGGTTCGACCCCGACACCGCCACGGTCCTGCACGAGGACGGCCGTCGCGCGCTGCTCACCCGCCCCGAGCAACGCTACGACATCATCATCGGCGACGCCTTCACCGACGTGGTCGTGCCGGTGCACCTCGTCACGCAGGAGTTCTTTCGCCTCGCCGCCGACCGGCTGGCGCCCGGGGGCAGCTTCCTGATGAACGTCATCGACCACGAGGACCGGCTGCGCGCGCTGGCCTCGATCGTCGCGACGATGCGCACGGTCTTTCCGGTGGTCGAGGTCTGGACGCAGCAGGTGCAGCCGCTGCCCGGCCAGCGCATGGTCTTCGTCGTGGTCGGCGGCGACTTCCGCACGGAAGTGGACGCGTTCACCGTAGCCGCGCCGGACCAGACCCGCTTCGGCGCGTTGGGCGACGCCTTCGTCGATCAGCTGGTCGAGGCGCGCGGGCTGGTGCTGACCGACGATTATGCGCCGATCGACCGGCTGATGGGCCGGCAGGACTGAGCCTAAAGGCTCGTAAAGTTCCGCTTCCGGAAATTTTGCAGTCTCTTGTGCGCGCCTTCCGTCCCTAGTTGAACTGCGTAACCCAAAATTGCAGCGCAAATTGCGCCTTGATCTCGGCACTGACCGCAGGATACCATGCAGCACAACGGAAATTTTGCACTATCGGAGTTCTTGCAGGAATGGGAGACGCGCTCGGCCTCGCGATGCAGCTCGTCCTGTCGGGCGACCCCGACCTGCTCGAGATCGTGCTGCTGTCCCTGCAGGTCAGCCTGACCGCGACGATACTGGCCTGCCTCATCGGCCTGCCGGTCGGCGCGCTTGTGGCGATCGGGCGGTTCCCCGGGCGCAATGCGGTGCTGATCGTGATGAACGCGCTGATGGGCCTGCCGCCGGTGGTCGTCGGCCTGCTGGTCTACCTGCACCTGTCGCGGTCGGGTCCGCTGGGGTTCCTCGGGCTGCTCTACACGCCGACGGCGATGATCATCGCGCAAACGATCCTGATCGCACCCATCGTCGCGGCGCTATCGCGGCAGGTGCTCGAAGACCTACATGCCGAATATGCCGAACAGTTCCGCTCGCTCTGCCTGAGCCGCGGCCAGACGGTGCAGGCGCTGCTGTGGGACGCGCGCTATTCGCTGCTGACGGTCGGGCTCGCGGGCTTCGGCCGCGCGGTGGCCGAGGTCGGCGCCGTGATCATCGTCGGCGGCAATATCGACCACCTGACGCGGGTGATGACGACGGCCATCGCGCTCGAGACCTCGAAGGGCGATCTGGGCCTGGCGCTGGCGCTGGGGATCATCCTTCTGGTGATCGCGCTGGGGGTGAACGCGGCGGTGCAATCGGTGCGCATGACCGCGGCGAGGCAGGCTTATGTCTGACGCGCTGCTCTCCCTTGCGCCGGCGGTGGCGCCGCGGATGCGGCCGGCGCCGATCCTGCCGCTGGCGGTGCGAGACGTCGTGTTGCGCTTCAAGGACGCGACGATCCTCGACGGGGTGGGCTTCGATCTCGGCCCGACCGGCTGCACCATGGTGATGGGGCCGAACGGCGCGGGCAAGAGCCTGCTTCTGAAGCTGCTGCACGGGCTGATGCTGCCCGCGTCGGGCCGGATCGACTGGGGCGGCCATGCGGCGGCCGAGGTCACCCACCGCCAGGCGCTGGTCTTCCAGAAGCCGGTTCTGCTGCGCCGGTCGGTTGCGGCCAATATCGACTTTGTTCTGAAGGCGCGGCGCAAGGATACCGCCCGCCGCGACGCGCTGCTGGAGCACGTGGGGCTGGCGCACAAGGCGCAGCAGCCGGCGCGCCTTCTGTCCGGGGGCGAAGCGCAGCGCCTGGCACTGGCCCGCGCGCTAGCCACCGACCCCGAGGTGCTGTTCCTCGACGAACCGACCGCCAGCCTCGACCCCGCCTCGGTGCTGGCGATCGAGACGATCGTGCGCGACGCCCGCGACCGCGGCGTGCGCATCGTCTTCGTCACGCACGACATGGGCCAGGCGCGGCGCATGGCCGACGACGTGCTGTTCCTGCACCGCGGCCGCGTGGCCGAGCACACCCGCGCGGACGACTTCTTCCCACGGCCGCAGAGCGAAGCCGCGCGGGACTACCTGAACGGCAGGATTGTCGTTTGACCGAACGAACGAAAGGTACGGAAATGAAGACCAAGACACTCGGCGCCGCCGCCATCGCCACGCTGATCGCCGGGGGCGCCTGGGCGCAGGACCAGTCGATCATCGTCCAGTCCACCACCTCGACCGCGAACTCGGGCCTCTACGACTACCTGCTGCCGATGTTCGAGGACGAGACCGGCATCCAAGTTAACGTGGTGGCCGTGGGCACCGGCCAAGCGATCCAGAACGCCGAGAACTGCGACGGCGACGTGCTTCTGGTCCACGCCAAGCCCGCCGAGGAGGCGTTCGTCGAAGCTGGCTTTGGGACGACCCGCACTGACCTGATGTACAATGACTTCGTCATCGTCGGGCCAGCGGACGATCCGGCCGGTGTGGGCGGCATGCAGGACGTGCAGGCGGCGCTGTCGCGGATCGCGGACGAAGGCGCGCTCTTCGCCTCGCGCGGGGACGACAGCGGCACCCACAAGAAGGAGATGGCGCTGTGGTCCGACGCAGGCGTCGATCCGACCGCGGCCTCGGGTGCGTGGTATCGCGAGACCGGGTCCGGGATGGGCGCCACGCTCAACGCCGGGATCGGCATGGGCGCCTACGTTATGACCGACCGCGCCACCTGGATCAGCTTCGACAACAAGCAGGACTACGAAATCCAGGTGCAGGGCGACGAGGACATGTTCAACCAGTACGGCGTGATCCCGGTCAGCCCCGAGCACTGCCCAAGCGTGAACGCCGAGGCCGCGCAGACCTTCGCCGACTGGCTGGTCTCGGAGGACGGTCAGCAGGCGATCGCGGGCTATATGGTCGCCGACCAGCAGCTGTTCTTTCCGAACGCGCCCGCCGACTGAGCGCGCGGGCGGCCCGTCGCGGCCGCCCAGACCGCACGCGGAGATGGCCCGGACGCGCGAAACCGGCTATGGCTTGCGCGCGACGTTGACCGAGGCGATCCCATGACCGACACCGCCTTTCCCGACCACGAATTCCTGACGGTCAAGGAACTGGCCGACCTGCTGCGCCTGAAGGAGCGCAAGGTCTACGACCTGGCCGCTTCGGGGGCCGTGCCGTGCTCGCGCGCGACGGGCAAGCTGCTGTTCCCCGCCGACGAGATCCGCGCCTGGATCGCGCGCGCCAAGTCGGGCGGGGATGGCGGTGCGGCGCCCGTGCCGATGAACCGCCCGCCGATCATCCTGGGCAGCCACGACCCGCTGCTCGACTGGGCGATCCGGCAATCGCGCTGCGGGCTCGCCACGTTCCACGACGGCTCGCGCGACGGGCTGGACCGCTTCCGGCGCGGCGAGGGCATCGCCGCCGGGCTGCACATCCACGACGCGGCCTCGGACAGCTGGAACGTGCCCGCGGTCTCGGCCACGGCGGCGGGGCTGAACGCGGTGCTGGTGCGCTTCGCGACGCGGCGGCGGGGGCTGGTGGTGCGCACGGACCGCCCGGCGCCGTCGGGTCTAGGCGACCTTTCAGGGCGCCGCATCGTGCCGCGCCAGCCGGGGTCGGGCACCGACACGCTGTTCCGGCACCTTGCCGCGCGCGACGGGCTGGACCTGTCCGCGCTCGACATGGCCGAAATCGCCCGGACCGAGGACGAGGCCGTCGAGACCGTCCGCCGGGGCGAGGCCGACGCCGCCTTCGGTCTCGAGGCGGTGGCGATCAGCTACGGCCTCGACTTCGTGCCGATCCTCGACGAGGAGTTCGCCCTGCTGATCGACCGCAAGGCGTGGTTCGAGCCGCCGATGCAGACGCTGATGAGCTTCTGCGCCGCGCAGGCGTTCCGCGACCGCGCCGAGGCCTACGGCGGCTACGAGATCGACGCCCTGGGCAGTGTCGCCTGGAACGCCTGAGACCGAGCTGTCGCAAACGGGGATCGATGCGGCGCTGTGACGAAAGCGGCCCGCGGTGACGCCCGCTAGGCAGCGCCGAGGCGCGGGCGCATGACCGGCCGCCGCACTGATCGGAAGGCCCCCACATGATCAAGATGCTGTCCGGGGTCTGGGCCCTGCTTCTCGGAATCGTGCTGATCATGCTGGGCAACGGCATGCATTTCACGCTGATCGGCCTGCGCGGCGG
>NZ_JBELMH010000137.1:0-4738 GCF_042096055.1 Citreimonas sp.
TCACGCTGTCGACGACCTGGCGGCTGTCTTCGGCGGCATCGCGGGTCTTGGTCGCGACGCCGTTGGTTTCCTTGGCGCTTTGCGCGGCACTGTTGGCCGAGGTGGTCAGTTCCTCGACGGCCGCTGCGGTCTGCTCGAGCGTGGCGGCCTGCGTCTCGGCGCGGCTGGACAGGTCGCTGGTCGAGCTTGTGAGGTCGGCGGCGGTCTCGGTCAGCCCCATGGCGGTGCTGCGCATGTCGGAAACCAGTTCCGCCACCTGCTCGATCGCGGCGTTGAAGCCCTCGGCCACCCGCTCCATCCCCTGGGCCGAGCTGACGGGCACCCGGTGGGTCAGGTCGCCCCGCTGCAGCGCGGTCAGGCCGACGATCAGGTCGTCGATCGCCAATTGGCGCGCGGTCACGTCGGTGGCGACCTTGATCACGCGCGTGACGGTGCCGTCCTCGTCGAATACCGGCGCATAGGTCGCCTGGATCCAGATCGTGTCGCCGTTCTTCTTGCGCCGCGGGAACCGCTGCGAGAACGTCTCGCCGTTGCGCAGCGCGTCCCAGAACGCGGCGTATTCGTCGGTCTGCCGATAGGCCTCGTCGACGAACATCGCGTGCTTGCTGCCGCTGATTTCCTCGAGCGTGTACCCCATCGCGGCGAGGAAATTCTCGTTCGCGGTGAGGATCGTGGAATCGGGATTGAAGTGGATGACCGCCTGCGTGCGGTCGATCATCTGAAGCAGCGCTTCGTCGTATGTCTGGGCCGGCTTCGGCTTCTTGAACCATTCCATGGCGAAGTCCCTGCTTTGGTCGCTGACCCGGAGAATTACGCGAGGGAAATATTCAAAACGTTAAGGAAAACAAAGTTGTGAAGTCGCGCAAACGAAAACGCCGCGCCCGGTTGGGGGCGCGGCGCTGCGGGATCACCCTGTTAGGGCGATCAGTCGTCCGACCGGTTCTCGGGGGTCTCGACCAGACCCGAGTCGCCGTCGTCGTCATCGTTGGCGGCGCCGCCGATGTCGTCGAACAGCTGGCTGACCTCGAATTCGGCCTGGGCCTCTTCCTCGGCCGCGGCGTCCTGGATCGACTTGCCCGACGCCTGAAGCTCGGCCTCTTCGGGCGAGCGGGCGACGTTCAGCGTGATCTCGGCGACGACCTCGGGGTGCAGGTGCACCTCGACCTGGTGCAGGCCCAGGACCTTGATCGGCTCGCGGATGATGACCTGCTTGCGGTCCACCTTGAAGCCGGCCTCGGAGGCCACGTTGGCCGCGTCACGGGTGGTGACCGAGCCGTAGAGGTTGCCGCCGTCGGAGGCCTGGCGAATCACGACGAAGGTCTCGCCGTCGAGCTTCTCGCTCAGCGACTCGGCCTCCTTGCGGGTCTCGAGGTTGTGCGCCTCGAGCTCGGCCTTCTGGCCTTCGAACTTGGCGATGTTTTCCTGCGACGCGGTCAGCGCCTTGCCCTGGAGCAGCAGGTAGTTGCGCGCGAAGCCGGCCTTGACGTCGACGACGTCGCCCATCTGGCCCAGCTTGGCCACGCGCTCGAGAAGAATGACTTGCATGGGTCGCTCCTTACTTCACGGCGTAGGGCAGAAGGGCGAGGAAGCGCGCGCGCTTGATCGCGCGGGACAGCTCGCGCTGCTTCTTCGACGAGACGGCGGTGATGCGCGACGGCACGATCTTGCCGCGCTCGGACACGTAGCGCTGAAGCAGCTTGGTGTCCTTGTAGTCGATTTTGGGTGCATTGTCGCCCGAGAAGGGGCAGACCTTGCGGCGGCGGAAAAACGGTTTTGCGGCCATGGTTTAGCTCTCCTCTGCGCTCAGTTGCGGCGTTCGCGGCGACGGTCGTCGCGCTCGTCGCGCTTCTGCATCTGGATGGACGGGCCTTCCTCGTGCTCGTCGACCTTGATGGTCATCACGCGCATAACGTCGTCATGCAGGCGCATCAGGCGCTCCATCTCCTGCACGGCGTCCGACGGGGCGTCGGTGCGCAGGAAGGCGTAGTGGCCCTTGCGGTTCTTGTTGATCTTGTAGGCCATGGTCTTCACGCCCCAGTACTCGCTGTCGATCAGCCTGCCGCCGTTGTCGGCGAGGACGGTTCCGAAATGTTCGATGAGACCTTCGGCCTGCGCGTTGGACAGATCCTGACGCGAGATGAAGACATGCTCGTAAAGCGGCATGTGCACTCCGTTCATGTTCAGGCGCATTTCATAGGAGCCGGGCCAGACCTTCCGCCCCGGATCCACGAGAGGCTGCGCGATTGAAAGACTGTCGCGGAAGGTTGCGCGGGCATAGTGCGGATCGGGCCGGGATGCAAGCGGCGCGGCCGTGGCGGGCGTGGTCAGGCGTGGCGGCGCCCCGTGCGCGGAGTCATTGCACCCCCTCGCGGGCGCTTGTAAGCCCTTGGGTCAACGAACGGCAACGACAGGGAGGCGCCGGATGAGCCTTGCATTCCTCTTTCCCGGGCAGGGGGCCCAGACGATCGGCATGGGCCGCGATCTGGCGCAGGCCTACCCGGCCGCTCGGGCCGTCTTCGACGAGGTCGACGAGGCCCTGGGAGAGAAGCTGTCTGCGCTGATCTGGGAGGGCGAGATCGAGCAGCTCACGCTGACGCGCAATGCGCAGCCGGCGCTGATGGCGACGTCGCTCGCGGCGCTGCGCGCGCTCGAGGCCGAGGGCGTGGGCGTGGATGCCGCGACCTTCGTCGCGGGGCATTCGCTGGGCGAGTATTCGGCGCTGACGGCGGCGGGCGCCTTCACGGTGGCGGACGCGGCGCGCCTGCTGCGGCTGCGTGGCACGGCGATGCAGGACGCGGTGGCGCCGGGCGACGGCGCGATGGCGGCGATCCTGGGCCTCGACCTCGACGCGGTGCGCAACCTGGCGGCCGATGCGGCGCAGGGCGCGGTCTGCGAGGCGGCGAACGACAACGACCCGGCGCAGGTTGTGATCTCGGGCGAGAAGGCGGCGGTCGAACGCGCGGTCGAGGCGGCCAAGGGCGCCGGCGCCAAGCGCGCGCTGATGCTGCCCGTCAGCGCGCCGTTCCACTGCGCGCTGATGCAGCCCGCCGCCGACAAGATGGCCGAGGCGCTGAAATCGGTCGAGATCCGCGCGCCGCGCGTGCCCGTCGTGGCAAACGTCACGGCCGAGGCCGTGTCGGATCCCGCGCGCATCCGCGAATTGCTGGTCGAGCAGGTCTGCAGCGCGGTGCGCTGGCGCGAATCCGTGGCCTGGATGGCCGGTCAGGGCGTGGCCGAGTTCTGGGAGATCGGCGCCGGCAAGGCGCTGTCGGGCATGGTGCGCCGCATCGAGAAGGGTGCAGCCACGCGCACCATCGGCACGGCCGAGGAGGTCAAGGCCGCCGCAGAGGCCCACAACAGCTGAAGCCGGCCGGCTGAACGCACGAACAAGGAGAGCGGGAATGTTCGATCTGACGGGAAAGACGGCGCTGATCACCGGTGCCTCGGGCGGCATCGGCGGCGCGATCGCCACGGCGCTGCACGGCGCGGGCGCGACGGTGGGCCTTTCGGGCACGCGCGAGGCGCCGCTGAAGGAGCTGGCCGAAACGCTGGGCGCGCGCGCGCACGTGCTGCCCTGCAACCTCTCGGACGCGGACGCGGTCAACGCGCTGCCCAAGCAGGCGGCCGAGGCGATGGGCAGCGTCGACATCCTGGTCAACAACGCCGGCATCACCCGCGACAACCTGTTCATGCGCATGTCCGAGGACGAATGGTCGAGCGTGCTCGAGGTCAATCTGACCGCCACCTACCGGCTGTCCAAAGGCGTGCTGCGCGGCATGATGAAGGCGCGCTGGGGCCGCATCGTGAACATCAGCTCGGTCGTGGGCGCCACGGGCAACCCCGGCCAGGGCAACTACGCCGCCGCCAAGGCCGGCATGATCGGAATGTCCAAAAGCCTCGCCTACGAGGTCGCGGCGCGCGGGATCACCGTCAACGCGGTCGCCCCGGGCTTCATCGAGACGGCGATGACCGACAAGCTGACCGACGACCAGAAGGCGCAGATCCTGGGCCAGATTCCGTCCGGCCGCATGGGCCGCCCCGAGGAGATCGCGGCCGCCGTGCTGTACCTTTCCAGCCCCGAATCCGCCTATGTCACAGGGACCACCTTGCATGTGAACGGCGGTATGGCGATGCTCTGAAATCAGGCGCAAGGCGCGGGCGGGAAAGCGTTTGCCATCCCCGTCGCCTGTGCTATAGGCGCCGCAGCTTACCGGCCGGAACGGGTTGTCACCTGCTCCGCGCCGCTCCCGTGGGACGGGAACGAAGCCGCCCGAAAGGGCAAGACATCCCGCCCGGGCGAGGCGAGGGCAACCGGGTCCGCAGGACCCAACGAGTGAGGAAGAGACATGAGCGACATCGCGGATCGCGTTAAGAAGATTGTGGTCGAGCACCTGAACGTCGAGGAAGAGAAGGTCACCGAGGGTGCATCCTTCATCGACGATCTGGGCGCGGACAGCCTCGACACCGTCGAGCTGGTCATGGCCTTCGAGGAAGAGTTCGGCATCGAGATCCCCGACGACGCGGCAGAGACCATCCAGACGGTCGGCGACGCGGTGAAGTTCATCAAGGAAGCGCAGTAAGCGCATCCGCCCGAGTGGTTTTTACGGCGGCGTCCCTTCGGGGGCGCCGTTCTCGTTTTGACTACGGATGCGGGCTCAGCCTTGGCCCTTTTCGCGCCCTTTCGCCGCATCCCACAGCGCGTCCATCTCGGCCAGGTCGCTGTCCTCGGGGCGGCGGC
>NZ_JBELMH010000138.1:0-4674 GCF_042096055.1 Citreimonas sp.
GTCGATGGGCCGGGAATAGCCGTCGCGCAATCCGTTGGCAGGCGGACGGCAAGCCGCTAGAGTTCCGCCAAACAGGCGATGGTGCATGCATGTCCGATCCGGTTCCGAACGATGACGCCGATGGGGTCCTCTCGTCGATTCGCAGGCTTGTCGCGGAGAAACCCGAAGCGGCGCGCGTGCCGGCTGCGCATGATGCGGCGCGGCGACCCGGGCGCTTCGTTCTGACCGACGCGCTGCGCGTGGTCGAGCCCGCGGTCGACCCGCACCCGGATCAGGATCGTGCGGATGGTCCGCGCTTGGCGCCGGTGGTGCTGACCGGTCCCACCTTTCCGGAAGGCGATGAAGCGGACGCGCCGGCGGGGACGTCCGATCCCCTGACCGGGATGGTGCGCAGGGAACTGGCCCGTGCCGCAGAGGACGTGACGGCCCTTGGCGATATCGGCCTTGGGGGCGACGAAACGCCTCGATCGAATACAGTGCTGGACGGTGAAAGCCACGACCAGCTGGCCGAAGCCGCGCCGGATACGCCGGAAGACGAGGCCCTGCGCCGCCTCGTCGCCGAGGTATTGCGCGCCGAACTGCAGGGCGCGCTGGGCGAGCGCATCACCCGCAACGTGCAGAAGCTGGTCCGGCGCGAGATCCAGCGCGCGCTGCTAAGCCGCGACATCGAATAAAAAAACGCGCCCCGGAGGGCGCGTTTCAAAGTCTTCGGAACTGTCGGGCCGATCAGGCAGCTTCTGCCTGTTGTGCAGCATGACGCCGCTCGCTTTCCTCGCGAGACAGCGCGACGGACGTGCGGACGCCTTTGCCCACAAAATCCATCAGCCCCTGCACGACCCGCTCGTTCGGATCGATGCCCGCGCAGCTCAGCACTTCGCGCCCGTCGCGCGACCGTGCCCAGCGGGCAATCTGTTCCGGACCGTTGCCGTATTTCTTGTCATCGGCAATCGCGTCATCCAGGGCAGCCAGCACCACCGCCGCGAACAGCTTGCGCGCGCGGTTTCCCTGCTCGGAATTGAAGGCGGTGCCGTCAACGAAATCCTTCATGTATCGACCTATCATTATTGCTCTTGTCTTTTCGGGCGTGGCGGCCGTTATGGCCGAAACCCAACGATTCGAACACCCCACAAACGCATAGCAACCTTGCGTCACGCGCATAGCTTGCTGCGGGTGCAGCACGAGATACGTTGCCTTGCCACGTCTCGATCTACGAGATATAGCGAGCGGCAAGTTCACAACAACCTTTCGACACGGTTTCGCCCATGCCCAAGATCAACGGAAACGAGATCCGCCCCGGAAACGTCCTGGAGCACAACGGAAGCCTGTGGGCGGCCGTCAAAGTGGACCACGTCAAACCGGGCAAGGGCGGCGCGTTCGCACAGGTGGAACTGCGCAATCTGCGCAATGGTTCCAAGTTGAACGAACGCTTCCGCTCGGCCGACAAGGTCGAGCGCGTGCGCCTCGAGCAGAAGGACATGCAGTTCCTGTTCGAGAACGACGGCAAGCTGGTGTTCATGGACACCGAGACCTACGACCAGATCGAGCTTCCAGCCGACATCCTGGGCGAGCGGCGCCCCTTCCTGCAGGACGGCATGACCATCGTCGTCGAGTTCCACGAGACTGAGGCGCTGAACGCCACGCTGCCGCAGAAGGTCGTCTGCACCATCGCCGAGACCGAGCCGGTGGTGAAGGGGCAGACTGCGGCCAACAGCTTCAAGCCGGCGATCCTCGACAACGGCGTGCGCGTGTCGGTCCCGCCCTTCGTTGGCCAGGACGAGCGCATCGTCGTGAACACCGAAACGATGGAATATTCCGAGCGGGCCTGACCCGGCCTGGGACGTCGGGCGCGACGGTGTCGACATGAAAAAGGCCCCGGCATCGTCCGGGGCCTTTCGCGTTCAAAGGCGCAACGCGCTCAGACGCCCGCTTCGCCCAGCACCCGTTCGAGCATGTCGGCATAGCGGTCGCCGTGAAGCCGGTAATGCACCATCGCGGGCCAAAGCTGGTAGATCGGCCGGCGCGTTTTGGCATCCGGCTCGGCCGGGCCGTAGGCGTCGGCGAAGCTGGGCTCGGGCGTGCCGAACAGCGCCAGCATCGCAAGGTCCACCTCGGCATGGCCGTAGTAGCAGGCCGGGTCGATCATCACCGCACCGCGCTCGGTGAACAGGATGTTGCCGCCCCACAGGTCGCCGTGCAGCAACGCCGCGTCCGGGCGTTCGGGCAGCCGATCCGGCAGCGCCTTGCACAGCGCCTCGATGCGCGGGCGCAGCGGTCCGGGCATGTGCGGGATCTGCGGCAGCAGCCGGGCCTCGGCCCAGAATTCGGGCCAGGTCTCGCGTGGGCCGTTGTCGATCAGGATGTCGCCGAAGGCGTAATCCTCGGGCCAGCCGTAGGTCGAGTTCGTGCTGCCGTGGATCGACCGCAACGCGGCACCCAGCGAGGCCCAGCCATCCGCGTCGGGTTCTGACGCGTCTTCCCAGGCGAGGCACAGCAACCGGCCGCCCAGATGCTCGACCCGCGCCACCTGCGCGCCGGCCAGGCGCATCGCCTCGAGCATGCGCGCCTCGGTGCCCACGAGCGGACCGCGCTTGGTCACCAGGTGCGTGCCGTCCTCAAGCTCGACCCGCGCGATCGCCGACAGGTCGCCGCCGGGCAGGGTGCGCACACCGGCGATCGGGCTGCCGAAGACCTGCTCGACCTCGTCGCGCCACGTGATTTCCGTGCGCCACCTCATGGCTGGTAATGCACGCGGGCCGGTCCGGCCTGCATGTCCCGTCCCGCGCGGTCGAACCGCAGATACGCGATGCCGCGTCCCTGCGCCTGGCTGTAGAGCGCGCCGGCCGCCTTCTCGCCGGCCAGGATCTCGGTGCCCACGGGCGCCTCGCCCTCGACCTCGACGGTGGCGAAGCCCTTGCGCAATTCGGTCTTGTGTCGCATCCGCGCGGTGACTTCCTGCCCGACGTAGCAGCCCTTGCGGAAATCGACGCCCGAGAGCCGGTCGAACCCGGCTTCGAGGATGAAGGTGTCGGGCGACAGCTCGATCCCGCTGCGCGGCACGCAGGCGGCGACGTGCAGCGCGGTCCAGTCCACGTCGGCATCGCCGGGCTGGCCGTCATAGCCGCGCCAGCCGAGGCTGGCATCGCGCGGGTCGGCGAAGGCGCCTTCGGGCGGCGTGCCCAGCCCGCGGGTGACCGTGCGATCGGTCTCGGCGATCTCGACCTTCGAGCGCAGCTTGTACATGGCAAGCCGCCTGGCCACGTCCGGGGCCAGCGCCGAATCCACGTCCAGCAGGACGGCGTCGCCCTCGGGGACCAGGAAGAAATCGGCGATGTACTTGCCCTGCGGCGTCAACAGGGCGGCGTAGACCAGCCCCGCATCCAGCCGCGAGACGTCGTTGGTCACGAGGCCCTGCAGGAAATCCCGCGCCTCGGGGCCGGAAATCCGCAGGATCGTTCGGGTATCTTCTGACATCGGCATCCCCCTTTGGCTTCAATATAGACCGTAGGGGCCGCGCGAAACACCCCCGGCGGCCGGTCAGTCGGCCGGACCGTCCTCGAACTGCAGGCGGTAGAGGTCGCGATAGGGGCCGTCGCGGGCGATCAGCTCGTCATGGGCGCCTTCCTCGACGACGCGGCCGGCTTCCATGACCACGATCTTGTCTGCGCTGCGCACGGTGGCCAGCCGGTGCGCGATCACCAGCGTCGTGCGTCCGGCACTCAGCCTGTCCAGCGCGGCCTGCACGACCGCTTCCGATTGCGCGTCGAGGGCGCTGGTCGCCTCGTCCAGCAGAAGGACGGGCGTGTCGCGGAGCAGCGCGCGCGCGATGGCGACGCGCTGGCGCTGGCCGCCCGACAGGTTGGTTCCCCGGGGCCCGACGCGCGTCTCGAGCCCGTCCTCGAGCCGCGAGAGGAAATCGGTCACGTGCGCGGCTTCCAGCGCGGCGTTCAGCGCCTCTTCCGACACCTGTCGCCCCAGCACGATGTTCTCGCGCAGGGTCTCGTCGAACAGCAGCGCCTCCTGGCTGACGACCGAGATGCGCGAGCGCAGGTCCGACAGCCGCATCGCGTCTACCGGCACGTCGCCCATCAGCACCTCGCCGCTGTCGGCCTCGACCAGGCGCGCCAGCAGGTTGAAGACGGTCGACTTGCCCGCGCCGGACGGCCCGACCAGCGCCGTGGTCTTGCCCGCCTCGGCCAGCAGCGTCGCGCCGCGCAGGGCAGGGGCCGAGCCGTAGGCCAGGTGCACGTCGCGCAGGGCGATCGCGGGCACGCCGTCGGGCGGCGGCACGGGATGCTCGGGGTCGCGCAGGCGCGGCGTCGTCTCGAGCATCTCCTTGATGCGCTCGATGCTGGCGGCGGCGACCTGCCACACGCCGCTGAGCGCGCCCAGCCGGCGCAGCGGCTCGAACGCCAATCCGATCGCGGTGAAGAACGCCATGAAATCGCCGACGGTCTTCTCGCCCGACAGGATCTCGGACCCGCCGTAGTAGAGCACGCCGACGAAGCCCACGCCCGACATGATGTCGATCAGGCCGGGCAGCGACGCCTGCCCCAGCGCCGAGCGCGTCTCGCGCCGGATGCGATCCTTGGTCAGCGCGCGGTAGCGGCGGCCCTGGTAGCGTTCCAGCGCGTTCAGCTTGACCGGCACGATGCCGAGGAAGACTTCGTTCAGGCG
>NZ_JBELMH010000139.1:0-4667 GCF_042096055.1 Citreimonas sp.
CGGTAGTGGCGCAGCGAGTAGCCGGCCGGGTCGAAGGACAGCATCTCGGGCGTGAAGGTGAAGAAGTTCTCGGCGTTGAAGCTCAGCGGCATGACCACGAGGATCGGCGTGATGAGGAACACGAAGATCGCGCCGCAGATCACCCGGAACGCGTAGTGCCACAGCACCTGCCCGCCCGTGAGGTAGGGCGGCAGGAACATCCGGTACCGCCCGCGACCGACCCAGTAGATGAACCAGCCGATGAACCAGCCGAAGAGGCCGCCCAGGACCAGCCCCGGCAGCGCGCCAATCAGGAAGCCAGCGACCAGGAACAGCGCGATGCAGCCCCAGCGCACGGCCTTCTCGTGCTCGGTCCCGACCACGGCCAGCGCCAGCCAGGCGAGCCCCGCGCACAGCGCGAAGCCGATGACGATGCCCAGCAGGCCCGAGCCCTGGGCGGTCCCGACGAAGAGCCCAAAGAAGGCCCCCGCCGCCCCGACCACGGGAAGCGTGAAGGAGAAAGGCAGCGTCTTGGTCTCGGTGATGACGACGGCGTCCGACATGCCTCAGCCCCCCAGCTTCACGTTGTCGATGCCCACGATCTTGTCGTAGGCCCAGTAGAGCACCAGCACCACGATCAGCAGGATCGAGCCCAGCGCGGCCGCGAGGCCCCAGTTGAGCGAGGACGAGATGTGGTAGGCGATGCGGTTCGAGATGAACGTGCCGGTGGTGCCGCCGACGATCTCGGGCGTGATGTAGTAGCCGATCGACAGGATGAACACGAGGATCGAGCCTGCGCCGATGCCCGGCACCGATTGCGGGAAGTAGACCCGCCAGAACGTCGTCCAGTTGGTGGCGCCAAGCGATTTCGCCGCGCGCACGTAGCTGGGCGGAATCGTCGACATGACCGAGTACATCGGCAGGATCATGAACGGCAGCAGGATGTGCGTCATCGCCACGATCGTGCCGAACTGGTTGTTGATCATCACCAGCCGGCTGCCATCGCCGACGAGGCCCAGCCAGACCAGCACGTCGTTGATCACGCCCTGCTGCTGCAGCATGACCTTCCATGCGCTGGTGCGCACCAAAAGCGAGGTCCAGAACGGCAGCAGCACCAGGATCATCAGCAGGTTCGCGGTGCGCATGGGCAGGTTCGACAGCAGGTAGGCCACCGGGTAGCCGAGCAGGATGCAGCTGAAGGTAATGGTCAGCGACAGGAACATCGTACGCTGCAGCAGCAGGCCGTAGATCCGCTCGTTCTCGGGGCGGAACTCGGGGCCGTCCGGCGTCTTCTGCATGTCGGCGGCGTTGAGGAAGTACCCGGTCGTGTAATCCGGCAGGTAGGTCTGGATCGTGCGCCACGGCCCGATCATCAGCCAGTCGTCGTCGGCCTCCTCGAAGAAGTCGCGGAAGCTCTGCGTCTCGACGTCGGCGAGGCCGGCCTTCAAGTCGACCAGCGCTTGGGCCTGCGGACCGGAGAAGGCGGCAAGCTCGGCCTCGGGCGTCTCGGCGAGGTCCTGCGCCAGCGCGACGTAGACCGCTTCCCACGGCTCTTCCTCGGCGATGGCGTCCTCTTCCTCGAGCACGGTGATCAGCGCGAAGTCGGCGTAGGCCTCGGCGGTGCGCGGCAGCAGTTCCGCCACTTCGGCCGAGGGCGTATAGCCGATGTCGATGCTTCCGGGCGCGGGCTCGCACGCGGCGAAGGTGGCGCACCACAGTGTGCCGATGGGGCCGCGCTGACTTTCATCCATCAATGCCAGGACAACGTCGCGCCGCGAGTCGAGCAGCGCCTCGCCGCCCTCGCCGCCCATGAACGACACCCAGAACTCGGCCTCTTCCCACTCGGGGGCGAAATCCTCGATGTACTCGACCTGCGCCTCGCGAAAATCGTCGAGATCGCGGCCGGTGCCGCGGAACAGCGAAGACATGCCGGTGTTCTCGTAGTTCAGACGCTGCCCCAGGCGGGTGTGCTGGCGCGCCTCGACCGCGGCGAAGAGGTCGTAGTAGAAGGCCTCGTAGACGGCTTCCGACGGCGGCTCGCCGCTGGCCGAGTCCCATTCGGGCAGCACCTGTGCGGTGCGCGGCAGCGTGTCCGATACGATCTGGTTCTCGACCGAGCGGAACAGCATGTCGAGGATCGGCGCGATGAACGTGATCAGCACGAAGATCAGCAGCGGCGCGATCAGCATCAGCGCCCGCAGTTTCTGCGCCCGCAGCGCCCGGCGCAGCGACTTGCGCAGCGGCGTGCCGTCGGCGGCGAGGACGGGGCCCTTAGCGTCGGCGGCGGCCAGGCCCTTCTCGGGGGTGGGCGCGTCGATCGCGTTGGCGTTTGAGGTGGCGTCGCTCATGGCTCAGGTGCCCTCGACTAGGATGATCGTGGAGGTCGCGGTCCGGCGGCGGATCTCGGCGATCTCCTGATATTCGGGGTCATGGTAGGCGCGGTGCGCGGTCTCGTAGTCGGGAAATTCGATCACCACGTGCCGGTTCTGCGTCTCGCCTTCGGGCGTCTCGGACTGTCCCCCGCGCACGAGGAACTTGGCGCCGTAGGATTCAAGAAGCGGCGTGTCGCGCTCGACGTATTCGCGGTACGCCTGCGGGTCGTTCACCGTGATGTGGCCGATGATGTAGCCCTTGGGCATGTCATCCCTTTCCCTGTCAGCGTGTCCCGCAGCGTCCTTCGACGCGAGCCGGAACCGCCTGCCCTCCGGTCGATGCCGGCGGCGCTTGTTGGTGGGCCTTGCGGCCGTGGTGGGGTGGCAGAGCGGGCGGGACCCGCTCTGCCGATGTCATGCGCCGGGCGTCACGCCCGGCAGGACGGGCTCAGCGTGCGAGCCACGCCTGGAACTTCGCGTCGATGTCGTCGCGGTAGTCGGCCCACCACTCGTAGTTCTGCACGAACGAGTTGGACGCGTTGTCCGGGTTGGTCGGCATGTGCGGCGCCATCTCGATGCCCAGTTCGGCATGGGTGGAGACCAGCGGCGCCGAGGACTGACGCGCCGGGCCGTACGAGATGTACTTGGCCTGGTCCGCCAGACGCTGCGTATCGGTGGCGAAGTTCAGGAAGTCCTGAACGCGCGCCAGTTCGGCGTCGGACAGGCCCTCGGGGATGATCCAGCCGTCGATGTCGTAGACCTGCGCGTCCCACAGCATCTCGAGCGGCTGATCCTGCTCGGCGATCGCCGAGAAGAAGCGGCCGTTGTAGGACGAGCCGATCACGGCTTCGGCGTCCGCCATGGTCTGGATGCTTTCCGCGGCCGAGGTCCACCAGATCGTCTGGTCCTTGATCGTGTCCAGCTTGTCCAGCGCGCGCTGCTGGCCTTCCTCGGTTTCGAGCACGTCATAGATGTCCTCGAAGGCGACGCCGTCGCACATCAGGGCCCATTCCATGTTGTTGATCGGACGACGCTCGAGCGTGCGGTTGCCCGGGAAGTTCTCGGTGTCGAACAGCGCGCAGATGTCTTCCGGCGTACGGCCTTCCCACTCTTCCACGTCAGTGCGGTAGGCGTTGGTGATCGAGTACGCGATCTGCGGAATGAAGCAGTCGGACACAATCATGTCGCCGAAATCGTCCGTGGCCGAGGTGCCGTCGGGCGCATCGGCGAGGATCTCGTCGTGGTCGACCTCCATCGCCAGGCCCTCGTCGCACAGGCGCATGGCGTCGGCCGCCGTCACGTCCACGAGGTCCCAGGTGATGTTGCCGGCCTCGTCCATGGCGCGCAGCTTGGCGACTGCCTCGGGCGAGCTTTCGTCCCAGGTGACGCTGACGCCGGGGTTCATCTCCAGGTAGGGCTCGACATAGGCCTTGAGCTGGCTTTCCTGGTAGGCGCCGCCCCAGCTGACGATGGTCATCTCGTCGGCCATCTCGACGTGGCTTTCGGCGTTCGCGCCGGCAGCGGCGACGGTCAGTGCCGTGGTCGCAAGAAGCGTCTTGGTCAGTTTCATATCATACTCCCTAGTCACCCGTTTGGCGAATTTGTGGGGCCGGGTCACGGGCAGAGACGTCCGACCCTCGACTTGACCGCGCGCATCCCGAAAGGACCGCGCGGCAACTGGATCTCAATGCGCGTCGAGCGCGCGGCAATCCTCGGGCATCCATCCGATCTCGATCTCTTGCCCCGGCTGCAGCCGCACCTGGTCGGGTGCGTTGCGGGTCTTGATGACGAAATCGTCCTTGCCGGCCACCCGGAGGCGCGTGCGGAAGATGTCGCCCATGTAGACGAATTCCAGCACCTTGGCCTTGAGCGTGTGCGCGCCCTCGCCCAGACGGTCCTTGTTGATCTCGACCCGCTCGGGACGGATCGATACGCGCGTGCGCTCGCCCGGCTTGCTGACGTTGACCGGGTTGGCGTCGATCAGTTCGCCACCGTCGAGCTTGACGGTGCAGCGGCCGTTGGCGATGTCCTGGATCGTGCCCTCGAGCGTGTTGTTCTCGCCGATGAACTGCGCGACGAAGCTGTTCTCGGGGCGCTCGTAAAGCTCGTCCGGCGCCGCCAGCTGCTGGATCTTGCCGTCATTGAACACGGCGACCCGGTCCGACATGGTCAGCGCCTCGGTCTGGTCGTGGGTCACGTAGACCACGGTGATCCCCAGATCGTGGGCGAGGTTCGTGATCTCGAACTGCATGTGCTCGCGTAGCTGCTTGTCGAGCGCGCCGAGCGGTTCGTCCATCAGCACCAGCTCGGGCTCGA
>NZ_JBELMH010000140.1:0-4664 GCF_042096055.1 Citreimonas sp.
ATTTCGTCAAGATCGACGTCGAGGGGCACGAAGCCGACGTGCTGTCCGGGCTGAGCGTTCCGCTGCGCGCGCTGTCCTTCGAGATCACGACGCTGCGCCGCGATGTCGGCCATGCCTGCGTGGACCGGCTGTCGCATCTGGGCGATTACGCCTTCGCCCTCAGCCTCGGCGAAGACCATGCGCTTCGACCGCCGGGGTGGGTCGACCGCGACGCGATGCACACCATGCTGCGCGCGCTTCCCGACGCGGCCAATTCGGGCGATGTGTTCGCGTGGCATCGCGCCTCTGGCGTGGATCGGGATCCGCTGCGGGACCTGCCCTAGATCCGGCGTCGGTCGATGTCGTGCGGGCGGATGGTCAGGGTCGGGGTCATGCCACGCCGGCCCGTTCGAGGATGCGCGGGATCGCCTTCTTGACCTTGAAATAGCCGGCGGTGGCATGCGGCCAGATCGCGGCATCCCAGTCACGCTGCCATTCGCGCAGAGCGATCCCGCGCGCGTCGAGGACGGGGGCCGCTTGCTCCAGCCAGTCGTGCAGCGGCCCGCGCGTCACGTAGGCTGTCGCGATCTGCGTCGCGCCCGTACGGTCGGCCCAGTGCGCCAGTGCCGAGGGATCGTCCGCACGCATGACGGCCGGCGCCGCGCCGGCCCGCGACGCGGCATCCGCCAGTGCGCCATCTTCGAAGCGGCAGACGCGATCCGACACCGCGAGCGGCGAACGCAGGTGGCTGGACGCAAGCGTGGCGATCCCGCGGATATCGAGGGCGCCTAGGTCGAAATCCTCGACCCGGCAATCCTCGTCGGTGATCAGCAGGGCGGTCGGCCTGGTCGCGTCCGGCGGCACCACCGGGCGCAGCGGCTGAACGGGCGGCAGCCCGTCGGGTTCGGTCGCCTCGAGCCCCCGGGTCACCTCGGCCAGGTCGGACTGGCGCGGCGTGAAGCGTCCGCTCGTGAACGTGGCGATGTTCTGCGCATCCGCGGCATAGGGCCTGCCCCGCGTGTGCAGGCCCGCCACCCAGCGCCAGCTCAGCGTGTTGGACGCCGCATCGCCGTCGAGCAGATGGCGCAATAAGAAGTCCGCGCCCAACCGCCACGGCAGCCCGAAGGTGAAGATCCAGATCGACGCGAACCACATCCGGGCATGGTTGTGCAGATAGCCGGTCTCTGCCAGCTCGGCCACCCAGGCGTCGAAGCACGCGAGCCCGGTGCGGCCGTTCACGGCACGCTCGACCTCGCGGCGCAGGCGGCGGTCGCTCTCCAGCATCGCGAGGTCGCTTCGGACGCCGTCGCGATAGGCGGTCCAGACCTGCGGGCGGCGCTCCAGCCATCCCTTGAAGTAGCCGCGCCAGAACACCTCCTGCACGAACTTGTCGGCGTCGGACCCGTGGGCGCCGCGCGCGGCCGCCACGACGTCGCGTTCCAGCACAAGGCGGCGGCGCAGATAGGGTGACAGGGTCGACACCGCCGTGTGCGCGCCGGGGCCACGGTCGGTGTTGCGGCCGTTCGCATAGCGTCGGCCCATGCGTGGGGTGAAGCCGGCCAGGATGCGGTCACCTTCGGCGCGGGTCGGGGTCCAGTCGGTCATCGTGTCCAGCGAATGTCGGTCGGGTCGGAAGATGACGCGTGCCGCGGGCTTTTCAACGTGGCCGCGTGGCCGTGTCGCAATACGCCACGAGCATCGGCCGCAACGCGACCCGCGCGCGCAGGCGTGCCGCCATCAAGTACATGCCGCCGATCTTGCGGTGCAGGAACAGCGTTGCCGCCGGCGGCACATGCGCCAGGTCGCGGTCGTTGCCGAGGGCAAGGCCCATGTCGCGCAGCCGCGCGAGCAGGTCGCTCTGGCCGAAGTCGAACGGCTCGGCCTGCCGCAGCGGGCCCATGGCGGTGTCGAACATGGACTGGATCAGCCGCTGGTGGCGCGGGGCGGTGGTGCTGTCGAAATAGCCGACGCGCAGCATGGCCTGTCGCGTCTCGTCCGCGTCGCCGCTGAGCGCCGCGCGGGCGAGATCGCTGAAATCGGCGGCGAGCTCGGCCGAGACCGGTTGCACGGCGCCGAAGTCCAGCAGCACGATCCGCTCGGTCTTCGGATCGATGCGGTAATTGGCCAGGTTCGGATCGGTCTGCATCGCGCCGAAGACGAACAGCTCGCGCATCACCAGGTCGATCAGCGCCGCCGCGACGCGGTCCCGCTCGGCCTGCGGCGCATCGACGAGCGTGTCGAGCGGCACGCTTTCCATGTAATCCATGGCCAGCACCTGCGGCGTGCAAAGCGCGGAATGCAGGCCGGGGACCGCGAAGGTGTCGGACCCGGCAAGCAGCGCGCCGAAACGCGCCAGGTGCCGCGCCTCGGCGGCGTAGTCCGCCTCGGCGTGCAGCTGGCGCTTGGCCTCAGCCAGGAGCGGGGCGATATCCATGCCGCGCGGAAGCATCCCCGACAGGCGCAGAAGGGTCGCGACGTTGTCGACATCGCTGTCGATGCTGGCGCGCACGCCGGGGTATTGCACCTTGATCGCCAGCGCGTGCCCGTCGTGCGTCACCGCGCGGTGGACCTGCCCGATCGAGGCGGCCGCGAAGGGCCGCACGTCGAACCGGGCGAAGCGGCGATACCAGCCAGGACCCCATTCGGCGTCGAGGGCGGCCTGCAGCTGCTTGGGCGGCATGTGCCGCGCATCGTCGCGCATCCGGGCGAGGATCGCGGTCAGCTCGTCCGGAAGCACCAGTCCGGTGTCCATCGACAGCATCTGGCCCAGCTTCAGCGCGGCGCCGCGCAGGTCGGACAGCCCGTCGGTCAGCCGCGCCGTGTTGGTGGGGGTGAACAGCACGTGCGCCAGATCCGGCCGCCTGCCGCGCGAGAGCGCGCGCAGGCCCTCGGCCGCCGCGCCGCCTGCGATGCCCGAGGCCATGCCGCCGAACCGCAGCAGCCTGGCCGCCCGTCCGGTCGGCACCGCGGCGCCGCGTTCGTCGTCGTTCCTGGGCAAGGCGCGTTCCCTCCGTCTGCCGTGGCAAGCGTAGGACCCCGGCGCGCGAAATCCATCTTACGGCGTCAAAAACGGCGCCGGTTGTCGGTATAGCCGCTGAAGATACCGGGTTCCGCTCGACTGGATCAGCTCGCCTCGGCCAGGAACGCGCTAAGGTCGAAGCGCGCGTTGCCCATCTTCAGGCTGCCGTCGTCCTGCCAGGGCCAGTGGTCGCGCGGCTTGTCCCAGTAGATCTCGATCCCGTTGCCGTCCGGGTCGTCGAAATAGAGCGCGATGGAGACGCCGTGATCGGCATGGCCGTAGATGTCGACCCCGGCATCCGCGACGCGATTGGCGGCCACCGCCAGCGCGTGCCGCGTCGGATACAGAAGCGCGACGTGAAAGAGGCCGGTATGGTGCTCGTCGGGCGGCGTGCCACCCGCGCTGTGCCACGTGTTCAGCCCGATATGGTGGTGGTAGCCGCCCCACGAGAGGAACGCGGCCTGGTCGCCGTAGCGTTGGACCAGGTCCATGCCCATGACGTCGCGCCAGAAGGCGACGGACCGCTCGAGATCGGCGACCTTGAGATGCGTGTGCCCGATGCAGGGCTTCGTCATGGTGTCCATGGCCGCTCCTTGAACTGTCGCGGCAGCGTAGGTCTGCGAGGGGACCGAGGACAAGCGGGGAATAAGTGTGCAGGCCAGCTCGGTGTCTGACGACGTCCCCGCAGGTCGTCCGCCAACCCTTCAGGCTGCGCCGCGGCGGATCATCACCCGCCAGACGGCCCACGCCGTCGCGGCCGCCACCAGGGCGCATAGCGCAACCTTAGATATTGTCTCCATCGTGCCCTCGATCAGGAGGGCGTGGGGGATCGTGGCGGCGACGACCACGACGACCAGTGACAGGTGCGCGCGCTGCCACGTGCGGTAGCGCAAGCGGCGTCTGACGATCGCCAGGCCGGCGGCCGCGAACAGCGCCGACATGGCGATCACGCCCCAGGCCGAGAACCGCGTCGCCGAGGTGAACAGAAGCGCGTCGACGACGTCGGGCGGCGACGTGATCCACAGCCCGCCCACATGCAGGACGACGAGCGCCACGAGCGTCGCGCCCACGATCCGGTGAACCCGCCGCTTGCGCATCCCATCCAGCCCGAGCGCGTCGGAGATTACCAGGGGTTGAACCAGCAGCAGCCCGAGTGCGGCAACCCCGGCGAAGCCCGCGGCGATGTAGATCCAGTCCCGCCAGGCCAGCAGCGGGCTGGATGCGGCAAGGGCGAACGGGACGGCCACCGCCACGAACACCGCGGCCCGGGCCGCACCGACCCGGAGAACGGAAGCCGTGCCTTGCGTCGCGGCCTTCAAGCCGGCTGCAGGACGAAATGCGCCTCGAGGCTGGTGTTCGACGCGTCCGACATGACCGGCCGCAGGAACACGGTCTCGAAGTCGGGGCTGTCGTAGGCGAGATGACCGTGCGGCTGCCCGAACGCCGGCACGATCTGCGGCATCTCCAGCCGGAAGACGCCGTTCGCGTCCGTCACCGTGGCGCCGTGGCTGTGCCAGTCGCGTTCGTGCCCCTCGGTCGTGTGCGCCCAGATCTGGATGCGCTGACCGGGCAGGGGCGCGCCATCGCCTGCGCGCCGCACGGTGCCCGTCATCCAGAACCCGCCGGATCCGATACGCTCCACGATCGGGGCGCCGGGGCGGTAGTT
>NZ_JBELMH010000141.1:0-4658 GCF_042096055.1 Citreimonas sp.
GCGCCCGGATCGAACCGCGCCCGCCGCGCCCGGCCGCCATCGACGACCACGCGCACATCCTCGATCGTCAGCGAGGTTTCGGCGATGGCGGTGGCCAGCACCAGCTTGCGGCCTTCGGTTTCTGGCTGGATGGCGGCGCGCTGCTCGGCGAAGGGCAGGGCGCCGTAGAGCGGGCGCAGGCGCACGTCGGCTGGCAGGCGACCCTTCAGCGCGGCCTCGGTGCGGCGAATCTCACCCTCGCCGGGCAGGAAGGCCAGCACGCCACCATCGGTCTCGGACAGGACCTGCACGATTAGGTCGGCCAAGGCGCCCTCGAACCGCTGGCCCTTGGGCACCGGCCGGTCGAGCCAGCGCGTGTCGACCGGAAACGCGCGCCCTTCCGAGGTCACCACGGGCGCGTCCATCAGCGCGCCCACAGGCTCGGCGTCGAGTGTCGCCGACATGGCCAGCAGCAGCAGCTCGTCACGCAGCGCGCCGGCGATCTCGAGGCACAGCGCCAGCCCGAGGTCGGCGTTCAGCGAGCGTTCGTGGAATTCGTCGAAGATCACCGCGCCGATGCCTGGCAGGTCGGGGTCGGACTGGATCATGCGCGTCAGGATTCCTTCCGTCACCACTTCGATGCGGGTGGCCTTCGACACCTTCGACTCGCCGCGGATGCGGTAGCCGACGGTCTGGCCGGGCGCCTCGCCCAGCGTCTCGGCCATGCGGGCGGCGGCGGTGCGCGCGGCAATACGGCGCGGCTCGAGCATCACGATCCGGCCCGGCGTGAGCCCGGCGTCCAGCATAGCCAGCGGCACGCGCGTCGTCTTGCCCGCGCCGGGCGGCGCCTGCAGCACGGCTCGGCCGCGGGTGCGCAGCGCGTCGAGAAGGGCAGGCAGGGCGTCGTCAATGGGCAGGCGCATGGGGCGCGTTATGCGGCAGGCCCGCCCGCTTGGCCAGCCGGGCTGGACTTCGCACACGACGCGGGGCATGCCAGAGGCATGGATATCGACGATCTCGCCACCCGCATCGCCGCCGGCGAACGCCGCGCGCTGGCCCGCGCCATCACGCTGGTGGAAAGCGGCCGCGCCGATCACCGCGAGATCGCCACAGCCCTGCTGGAGCGGCTGAAGGATCGACCCGCGCAGGCGCTACGGGTCGGGCTGTCCGGCACGCCGGGCGTCGGCAAGTCCACCTTCATCGAAGCGTTCGGCCTGATGCTGACGGGGCAGGGCCTGCGCGTCGCGGTCCTGGCGGTCGATCCAAGCTCGGCCCGGTCGGGCGGCTCGATCCTGGGCGACAAGACGCGGATGGAGCATCTGTCGCGCGATCCGAACGCCTTTATCCGGCCGTCGCCGGCCCAAAGCCAGCTGGGCGGCGTCGCCCGCCGCACGCGTGAGGCGATCGACCTGTGCGAGGCGGCAGGCTTCGATGTCGTGCTGGTTGAAACCGTGGGCGTTGGCCAGTCCGAGACGATGGTCGCCGAGATGACGGACCTGTTCCTGCTGCTGCTGGCGCCCGGCGGCGGCGACGAGCTGCAGGGCGTCAAGCGCGGTATCATGGAGATCGCCGACATCCTGCTGATCAACAAGGCCGACGGCGCGCTCAAGACCACCGCGACGCGCACCTGCGCCGATTACGCCGGCGCGCTGAGGCTGCTGCGCAAGCGGGTGCAGGATCCGGACGGCTTCCCCAAGGCGATGACCGTCTCGGCGGTCGAGGGCGCGGGGCTGGAAACCGCCTGGGCCGAGATGCAGGCGCTGGCCGACTGGCGCCGCACCGAAAGGCATTTCGACGCCCGCCGGGCCGACCAGGCCCGCTTCTGGTTCGAGGCCGAGGTCCGCGAGGGCCTGCTTGCCCGCCTCAAGCGCGAGCCGGTGCGCGGCGCGATGACGGCGCTGGGCCGCCAGGTGGCCGAAGGCGCGATCACGCCCACCGCCGCGGCCGCGGAATTGCTGGGCGAGTACCTTCAACTGGACCTTGCGGATCGCACTACGGATCAGTCGCGACAGGCGGCCCCTAAGGCTTGACGCCCGCACCGACCGCGTCTAGAGAAGCGCGACGAGATTCCGGGCGCCGCAAGGCGGCCCTGCATATTGGTTGCGCGGGACCATGCCCGCTGCCCGAAGAAAACGAGGATGAACCCATGTCGCGTGTCTGCGAACTGACCGGTAAAGGGCCCATGGTCGGCAACAATGTCAGCCATGCCAACAACCGCACCCGTCGGCGCTTCCTGCCGAACCTGAACGATGTGACGCTGCAGTCCGAGGCGCTCGGCCGCGGCATCAAGCTGCGCATCTCGAGCCACGCGCTGCGCTCGGTCGATCACCGCGGCGGGCTGGACAAGTTCCTGATGAAGGCGAAGGACACCGAGCTGTCCGATCGCGCGCTGAAGATCAAGAAAGAGCTGACGAAGGCACAGGCCGAAGCCTGAGCTTTCGCCACTGCGAAACTGCCGGACCCTGTGGTGTTGCGCCGCAGGGTCTTTTTCGTTGCCGGGCACGCTTGCCCTCCGGCGCGCCCGGGTGCACATCCCGTGCAGCCAAAAGCCAACACGACGTTCCGGAACCCGACGCGCTCAGCAGCGTACGTTCGCGTGTTCCTCCAGCAGTCCAGGGATGACACGATGCTGACCAAGATCCTCACCGCCGGCGCCTTCGTGCTGGCCTTCGCCGCCCCCGCGCTTGCCGATATCGTCGTGACCGACGCCTACGCCCGCAGCGCCATGCCTGGCGCGCCGACTGGGGCGGCCTTCATGGTGATCGAGAACACCGGCGATACCGACGACCGGCTGATGGACGTGCGCTCCGACGCCGCCCAGCGAGTCGAACTGCACACCCACCGGGCCGAGGGCGACGGCATCATGCGGATGGTGCATGTCGAAGAGGGCTTCGTGATCCCCGCGGGCGGACAGCACGCGCTGGAGCGTGGCGGCGATCACGTCATGATGATGGGCCTGACCCGTGATCTGGTGCAGGGCGAAACTGTCACGCTGACGCTCGTCTTCGAGAACGCCGGCGAGACGGTTGTCGACGTGCCCGTCGATCTCGAGCGGATCGCCGAGCATTCCGGCATGGCCAAGCATTGAAGGCGGCCTAGCCCGCGTCCAGCACCGACTCGACCCATTCCGGCACCACCTTTGAAGCCGGTCCCGCCAAGTGATCATCGAACAGGCCCGACACGTCCGTGGGCTCCAGATTGATCTCGACCGTGCGGGCACCGGCGCGCGCGGCCTCCTGCACGAAGCCGGCGGCGGGGTAGACGTTTCCCGACGTGCCGATCGCCGCAAAAAGGTCGCAGGACAGCAGGTGCCGCTCGATCTCGTCCATGTGGTGGGGCATCTCGCCGAACCAGACCACGTCGGGCCGCGTCGCTTGTGCCGCGCAGGCGGGGCAGGGATCGCGGGGGTGCATGGTTTCGGGCGCCGTCCAGCGGTGGCCGCAGGCGGCGCAGGTGGAGCGGGCGAGTTCCCCATGCATGTGCAGCGCGGTGGCGCCGGCGCGTTCGTGCAGCGCGTCGACGTTCTGCGTGACGATGGTCACCGCGCCGGGGTGCCGCTCCTGCAGCCGCGCCAGCGCCTCGTGCGCCGGGTTGGGCCGGGCGCCGGCGGCCTGCGCGCGGCGTTCGTTGTAGAAGGCGTGCACGCGGTCGGGGTCGCGGGCGAAGGCCTCGGGGGTGGCGACGTCCTCGATGCGGTGGCGGGTCCAGATCCCGTTCTTGTCGCGGAACGTGCCCAGCCCGCTTTCCGCCGACAATCCCGCGCCGGTCAGCACGACGATCCGGTTCGGCATCGCGCTCTCCTTCTTCCTTGAGCCTGTGCGGTCCAGCTTGTACCGCTGGAGCATGACACAGCGTATCCTCTTCGTTTGCCTGGGCAACATCTGTCGGTCCCCCAGCGCCGAGGCCGTGGCGCGGCGCATGGCGGCCGAGCGCGGCGTGAGCGTGGAGTTCGACAGCGCGGGCACCGGCGACTGGCACGTCGGGCAGCCGCCCTACGGGCCGATGCAGGCGGCGGCGAAGGCGCGGGGGTACGACCTGTCGGGGCTGCGGGCGCGGCAGGTGACGGCGCGGGATTTCGACCGCTTCGACATGATCGTGGTGATGGACGCGCAGAACAAGGCGGATGTCGAGGCGCTGCGGCCGGGCACGGATGGGGCGCGGGTGGTGGCGTTCACCGACTACGCGGACGAGGCCGGCGTGACCGAGGTGCCGGACCCGTACTTCACCCGCGACTTCGACGGCGCGCTGGACTTGGTCGAGCGCTGCGCGGCGGGGATGCTGGACACGCTGGGGCGGTGACACGAAAAAGGCCCGGCAGCGCGTGGCGGCCGGACCCGAAATTCAGTCACGATGACGTGGCAGGGCCACGACGGCGCGGCGTGGCTTATGCCAGCTCGATGTTGGTCGCGCTCTCGCGGCCGTCACGGCCGGCTTGCAGGTCGAACGTGACCTTCTGGTTGTCGGCGAGGCCGGTGAGTCCCGAACGCTCGACGGCCGAGATGTGGACGAACACGTCCTTGCCGCCCGAGTCGGGTGCGATGAAGCCGTAGCCTTTGGTGGTGTTGAACCATTTCACGGTGCCGGTGGCCATCGTGAGATCTCCTGTCAGTGTCTTCCCGCTCGCAGTAGTGCAGCGGCGCGGCGTAGTCAGAGCAGTATCGGTTGCTCCGTCGCCGGGA
>NZ_JBELMH010000142.1:0-4460 GCF_042096055.1 Citreimonas sp.
CCAGCACGTCGAAGGCGCCGAGGCGCAGGTCGCGCAGGATCTCGATCCGCTCGATCGTGTCGATGTCGCTGTGCATGTAGCGCACGCGGATGCCCTGTTCGTGCAGGTACTCGGTCAGGTCTTCGGCCATGCGCTTGGTCAGCACCGTGGCGAGCGTGCGGTAGCCCGCCTGCGCGACCTTGCGGATCTCGTCCAGCAGGTCGTCGACCTGCATGTCGACGGGGCGGATTTCCACCTGCGGGTCGATCAGGCCGGTGGGGCGGATGACCTGTTCGGTGAAGACGCCGCCGGTCTGGTCCAGCTCCCACGCCGCGGGCGTGGCAGAGACGAAGACCGATTGCGGGCGCATGGCGTCCCATTCCTCGAACTTGAGCGGGCGGTTGTCCATGCAGGACGGCAGGCGGAAGCCGTGTTCGGCCAGCGTCATCTTGCGCCGGAAGTCGCCCTTGTACATGCCGCCGATCTGCGGGACCGAGACGTGGGACTCATCCGCGAAGACGATCGCGTTGTCGGGGATGAACTCGAACAACGTGGGGGGCGGTTCGCCCGGCGCGCGGCCGGTGAGATAGCGCGAGTAGTTCTCGATTCCGTTGCAGACGCCGGTGGCCTCGAGCATCTCGATGTCGAAGTTGGTGCGCTGTTCCAGCCGCTGGGCTTCCAGCAGCTTGCCCTCGCCCACCAGCTGGTCGAGGCGCTGGCGCAGCTCTTTCTTGATCTGGATGACAGCCTGCTGCATCGTGGGCTTGGGCGTGACGTAGTGCGAGTTGGCGTAGACGCGGATGCGGTCGAAGCCGGCGGTCTTCTCGCCGGTCAGGGGATCGAACTCGGTGATCGCCTCGAGCTCGTCGCCGAAGAACGACAGCTTCCAGGCGCGGTCCTCGAGGTGGGCGGGCCACACTTCGAGCGAGTCGCCGCGCACGCGGAAGCTGCCGCGCTGGAAGCCGTGGTCGTTGCGGCGGTACTGCTGCGCCACGAGATCGGCCATCACCTTGCGCTGGTTGTATTCCTTGCCGACATGCAGGTCCTGCGTCATCGCGCCGTAGGTCTCGACCGAGCCGATGCCATAGATGCACGAGACAGACGCGACGATGATCACGTCGTCGCGTTCCAGCAGCGCGCGGGTGGCGGAGTGGCGCATCCGGTCGATCTGCTCGTTGATCTGGCTTTCCTTCTCGATGAAGGTGTCGCTGCGCGGCACGTAGGCCTCGGGCTGGTAGTAGTCGTAGTAGCTGACGAAGTACTCGACGGCGTTCTCGGGGAAGAAGTTCTTGAACTCGCCGTAGAGCTGCGCGGCCAGCGTCTTGTTGGGGGCGAGGATGATGGCCGGGCGCTGGGTCTTCTCGATCACCTTGGCCATGGTGAAGGTCTTGCCGGTGCCGGTCGCGCCCAGCAGGACCTGGTCGCGCTCGCCGCCCATCACGCCCTCGGCCAGCTCGGCGATGGCTGTGGGCTGGTCGCCGGCGGCCTCGTATTCCGTGTGCATGACGAAGCGCTTGCCGCCCTCGAGCTTGTCGCGCGCCTTCACGTCGGGCGCGGGCGCGTGCATGATCGGCATCGTCTTGTCGGAATGGGCGTAGGGCATGGAGGCTCCGGCGTGGGATGCGCTTTAGGTGTCGTCTGCGCGGGGATATTCAAGTAGGTGCGGCAGGCGCGTCAAATGCCGCGGTCCCGCCCCCTTGCCGGGACGGGCGATTTCGGGAATAACGCCGCACTGTAACAGGAGGTCATCATGCGCGCACGCATCTACCGGCCGGCTCGGACGGCCATGTCGTCCGGACAGGCGAAGACGCGGCACTGGGTGCTGGAATTCGCGCCCGACAGCCCGCGATCGGTCGACCCGCTGATGGGCTGGACGTCGTCTAACGACACGCAGTCGCAGGTTCGCATGCGCTTCGACACGCAGGAGGCCGCGCTGGCCTATGCGCGCGAGCACGGCATCGACGCGCAGGTGTTCGAGCCGAAGACGCGCCGCGCCAACATCCGCCCCCGTGGCTATGCCGAGAACTTCTCGGTCGATCGCCGGGGTCCCTGGACGCACTGAGCCGCACCGACCGGCCGCATGGCGGGCCGAAGATCACCGTCCCGTCGCAGAACAGCAGGCCCCGATGACCGGCACCGTCACGCATCTCGTCACCCATTCCGGCGGCTTCCACGCCGACGAGCTTCTGTCGTCGGTGGTGCTGACGCGGCTGTTCCCGCAGGCCGCGCTGGTGCGGTCGCGCGCGCCCGAGTGGATCGCGCCCGGCGAGGGGCGCATCGTCTTCGACGTGGGCCGCGACTATGATGCCGAGGCGGGCATCTTCGACCACCACCAGCGCCCCAACCCGCTGCGCGGGGACGGTCGCCCCTATTCGTCCTTCGGACTGATCTGGAAGCATTTCGGCCGCGACTACCTGGCCGCGCTGGATGTGCCGGCCGGCGATGTCGAGGACATCCACGCCGCCTTCGACGAGGGCTTCGTCGTGCCGATCGACCTGATGGACAACGGCGCGATCGAGCCGTCGGTGGCCGGGCCGCTGGCGGGCATGACGCTGCCGGTGCTGCTGGAGACGCTGAAGCCGCCCTTCGACGACGCGGCAGCCGATTCCGACGACCGCGCCTTTGCCGTGGCGCTGCCGGTGGCGCGCGCCTTCGTCGAGGCCGCCGTGAACGGGCGCGCCGCCAAGCGCCGCGCCGAGGGCATGGTGCTGAAGGCAATCGCCGAGGCCGGAGAGTCGCGGGTGCTGGAGCTGCCGATGGGCATGCCCTTCCGCCCGGCGGTCGAGAAGGCGGGGGCGTCGCACCTGCTGTTCGTGATCCATCCGCGGGACAACGACTGGGCGCTGACCACGATCCGCAAGAGCGGCGACACGTTCGAATCCCGCGCCGACCTGCCGACCTCGTGGGCCGGGCTGACCGATGCGGCGCTGGAACAGGCGACCGGCGTGCAGGGCGCGCGGTTCTGCCACAACGCGCGGTTCATCGCGGTCGCCGAGACGCGCGACGCGATCCTGCGCATGGCCGACCTGGCGGTGGCCGAGGCCACCTGACCCAGCCCATACCGGGACGACCGCAGTGAAAAACACGCGCCGGTTGATCCGGCGCCCGACGCGCCATCGCCCTTGCCCGCAAGGCCCCGGCGCCCTGCCCGCCGCCCGCTGACCCGGCGGCATCCCGCGAACGGCCGAATTTTTTCGGAACATGATCGGGATGCGTCTTGTTCCTCCTCTAAGGGGGGACTCCGGGAACGTGCCTCCCAAGGGAGCACACGCCATGTCGAAATCCGAAAACCGCAAGACCGCAACCCGCCGCGACCTGCTGAAGATCGCGCCGCTGGCCGGGGTGGCCGCCGTCGCCGGCGAAGCCACCGGCGCGGATGCGGCCGCCGGCCCCGCGCAGCCCGACGACCACCGCCAGGTCCGGCTGGCCGACAGCGACCATGTCCGCACGTATTACAAGCTTGCCCGCCAGTAAGGCCGGAATGGGGAAACGCCGATGCTGAAAAGAAAAACCGCCACCCGCCCGACGCCGCGTCCCGCAATCCCGCGCGAGCCTGCCCGGGGGCAGCAATCCCGCCGCGATTTCCTCAAGGCCTCGGGGCTGGCGGGAATCTCGCTGGCGGGGATCACGGTCCAGCCGCGCAGCGTCCAGGCGCAGCTGGCGCCGCCCGACCAGCCCGACATGGTCCACCGCAAGACGATCTGCCAGTTCTGCTCGGTCGGGTGCTCGATGTGGGCCGAGGTCGAGAACGGCGTCTGGATCGGACAGGAGCCCGCCTTCGAGAGCCCGATCAACCAGGGCACCCATTGCGCCAAGGGTGCCGCGATGCGCGAGATCGCCATCGGCGAGCGGCGCCTGAAATACCCGATGAAGAAACAGGGCGGCGAATGGGTCCGCATCTCGTGGGAGCAGGCGATCTCGGAGATCTCCGAGAAGCTGCTGGACATCCGCGAGACCTTCGGCCCGGACAGCGCCTACTGGCTGGGCTCGGCCAAGTATTCCAACGAGCAGGCCTACCTCTTCCGCAAGTTCGCCGCCTACTGGGGCACCAACAACGTCGACCACCAGGCGCGGATCTGCCACTCGACCACCGTCGCGGGCGTGGCCAACACCTTCGGCTACGGCGCGATGACGAACACGTTCAACGACATCCGCAACTCGAAATCGATCCTGATCATCGGCGGCAACCCCGCCGAGGCGCACCCGGTGTCGATGCTGCACGTGCTGAACGGCAAGGAGAACGGCGCGCCGATGATCGTCGTCGATCCGCGGTTCACCCGCACGGCGGCGCATTCGGACGAATACGTGCGCATCCGTCCCGGCTCGGACGTGGGCTTCCTGTGGGGGCTGGTGCGCGAGATCTTCGCCAACGGCTGGGAAGATACCGAATACCTGTCCCAGCGCGTCTACGGCCTGGACCAGGTGCGCGCCGAGGTCGAGAAATGGACCCCCGAGGAGGTCGAGCGCGTCTGCGGCATCGC
>NZ_JBELMH010000143.1:0-1731 GCF_042096055.1 Citreimonas sp.
ACAGGGGAGAGGGCATGCAGAATTCCGAACTCGCGCATCGCGGCCTTGTGCTGATGGGCTGCGGCAAGATGGGCTCGGCCATGCTGGAGGGGTGGCTGGCGCGCGGGCTGCCCAGCTCGGCCGTGTGGGTCACCGATCCCGGCCCCTCGGACTGGGTGAAGAACCAGAACACGCATCTCAACGCCGCGTTGCCGCCGCACCCCGCGGTGGTGATCGTCGCGGTCAAGCCGCAGATGATGGCCGAGGCGCTGCCGTCGCTGCGCGCGCTGGGCGACGGCGACACGCTGTTCGTTTCGGTCGCCGCGGGCACCACGCTGGCCACGCTCGAGGCCGCGCTGGGCGCGCGCACGCCGATCGTGCGCGCCATGCCCAACACGCCCGCCGCGATCGGGCAGGGGATCACCGCCATCGTCGGCAATGCGCACGTGACCGAGACGCAGATGCAGGCGGCCGAGACGCTGCTGTCGGCCGTGGGCGCGGTGGTCAGGCTCGAGACCGAGGAACAGATCGACGCGGTCACCGGCGTCAGCGGATCGGGGCCGGCCTACGTCTTCCACATGATCGAATGCATGGCCGCCGCGGCCGAGGCCGAGGGCCTCGCGCCCGACCTCGCGCTGCAGCTGGCGCGCGCCACCGTCGCCGGCGCGGGCGCGCTGGCGGTCCAGACCGGCGAGGACCCCGCGCAGCTGCGGCGCAACGTGACCTCGCCCAACGGCACCACGCAGGCGGGGCTAGACGTGCTGATGGACACCGACTCGGGCCTGCCGCCGCTGATCCGCCGCACCGTGGCCGCCGCCGCGGCCCGCTCGCGCGAGCTGGCCCGTGGCTGACGCGTCCCCGCAGATCGGCTTCGACGACTTCCTGGCCGTCGACATCCGCGCCGGCACCGTCACCCGGGCCGAGCCGTTCCCCGAGGCGCGCAAGCCCGCGATCAAGCTCTGGATCGATTTCGGCCCCGAGCTGGGCGAGAAGAAGAGCTCCGCCCAGATCACCGCGCATTACACGCCCGAGTCGCTGATCGGCCGGCAGGTGCTGGCCGTCGTCAACTTCCCGCCCCGCCAGATCGGCCCCGTCCGGTCCGAGGTGCTGGTGCTGGGCCTGCACGACGACGATGGCGCCGTGGTGCTGGCCGTGCCCGACAAGTCTGCGCCCGACGGCGCCCGGCTGTGCTGACCCTCCGCTCCGCAAAGGACCGCCCATGAAGCTCCTGATCTCCCGCCCGCTGCCCGACCTCGTGCTGGCCACCGCGCGCAGCCGCTTCGACGTGACCGCGCGCGACAGCACCACGCCCATGTCCCGCGACGAGATGATCGCCGCGCTGCGCGAGAACGACGTGGTGATGCCCACGCTGGGCGACGCGTTCTCGGCCGACATCTTCGCCGAGGCGGGCGAGATCCGCTGCCGGCTGCTGGCGAATTTCGGCGTCGGCTACAACCACCTCGACGTGGACGCGGCACGCACCGCCGGCGTCGCCGTGACCAACACGCCCGGAACCGTGACCGACGCCACCGCCGACATCGCGCTGACGCTGATGCTGATGTCGACCCGCCGCGCCGCCGAGGGCGAGCGCATGGTGCGCGCCGGCCGGTGGAAGGGCTGGCACCCGACGCAGATGCTGGGGATGCACATGACCGGCAAGCGGCTGGGCGTCGTCGGCATGGGCCGGATCGGTCAGGCGATCGCCAAGCGCTGCCATTTCGGCTTCGGCATGTCGGTGGGCTACGTCGCGCG
>NZ_JBELMH010000143.1:1831-4434 GCF_042096055.1 Citreimonas sp.
GGCGCATCGGCGGCGCGGGCCTTGATGTCTACGAGAACGAGCCGCACGTGCCCGACCGGCTCTGCGCGCTCGACAACGCGGTGCTGCTGCCGCATCTGGGCACCGCCGCGCTGGAGGTGCGCGAGGCGATGGGCCTTATGGCGGTCGAGAACGCGATCGCGCTGGCCGACGGCAAGGACCTGCCCAACCCGGTCTGAGCGGCACGACCCTGCGTCACGCGCGCGGCCGTGATCGGCCGCCGCCTTGACCCGCGGGCGCGCAGGCGTTTCCTTGCGCCAGCCTTTGGAGAGAGCCATGCACCAGCCCGCCATCACCGGACACGGGGTCTTCACCCCCCAGCAATCGATCACCAACGACGAGCTGGTCGTGGCCTTCAACGCCTATGCCGACCGCTGGAACGCCGAGCACGCCGCCGCGATCTCCGCCGGCGAGGTCGAGCCGATGGCCCATTCCAGCGCCGAGTTCATCGCCTCGGCCAGCGGGATCGAGCAGCGCTACGTGCTGGACAAGGCGGGCGTGCTGGACCCGGCGCGCATGTATCCGCGCCTGAAGCCCCGCGCCGACGACGAACCGTCGATCATGGCCGAGATCGGGCTCGACGCCGCGCGACAGGCGCTGGCGCGCGCCGCGCGTGCGGGCGCGGACATCGACCTGGTGATCTGCGCCGCCTCGAACCACGAACGCGCCTATCCCGCCATCGCGATCGAGATCCAGAAGCTGCTGGGCGCCGGCGGTTTCGCCTTCGACATGAACGTGGCGTGTTCCTCGGCCACGTTCGGCATCCAGGCCGCCGCCGACATGATCCGCACCGGCAGCGTGCGCCGCGCGCTGGTGGTGAACCCCGAGATCTGCTCGGGGCATCTGGAATGGCGCGACCGCGACTGCCACTTCATCTTCGGCGACGTGGCCACCGCGGTGGTGATCGAACGTGCGGACGAGGCGCAGGGCGCGCATTTCGTGATCCACGGCACCCGCTGCGCGACCGAGTTCTCGAACAACATCCGCAACAACGACGGCTTCCTGCGCCGTTCCCACGACCAGATGGACGACCGTCGCGACATGCAGTTCATGCAGAACGGCCGCAAGGTCTTCAAGGAGGTGCTGCCGATGGTCTCGGCCCACATCCTGTCCAACATGGCCGACGAGGGCTGGCAGCCGGACGACCTCAAGCGGCTGTGGCTGCACCAGGCCAACAAGACGATGAACGACTTCATCGGCCGCAAGGTCCTGGGCCGCGTGCCCGACGCGTCCGAGCAGCCCAACATCCTGCAGGACTACGCCAACACCTCGTCTGCCGGGTCGATCATCGCCTTCTCGCAGAACTGCGAGGATCTGGCGCCCGGCGACAAGGGCGTGATCTGTTCCTTCGGTGCGGGCTATTCCGTGGGCTCGGTCCTGGTCGAGCGCGCCTAGGGTGCAACGCTTTGCTGGTGGCGCGATTCGTGCGACCCTGCGCCCGCCCAGTCACGAGGAGGAGCGGGACATGGATCGCGACGCATTGGTGGAACACGCCAAGAAGCAGCTGGACGACTGGAACGCCCAGATCGACCGCCTGCAGGCCCGGATGGCCGAGCAGAACGAGGAGACGCGCGCCAAGCAGGAGGAAAGCCTGCGCGAGATGCAGGCCCACCGCGACCGCGCCGAGAAGCGCATCGACGAGCTGACCGCCGCCAGCCGCGCCGCCTGGGACGACGTCAGCGCCGCGCTCGACCGCGCCTGGCGCGACCTGTCGGACAGTTTCGAGACGGCGCGCAAGCGCTTCTGAAGCAAGTCAGCCCGAGGCCGGCCGGTCGCCCATAGCCTCGCGCCAGTGGCGGCGGCACAGGCTGACATAGGTCTCGTTGCCGCCGACCTGCACCTGCGCGCCCTCGCGCAGGGCGCGGCCTTCTGCGTCCTGCCGGACCACCATCGTGGCCATCCGCCCGCAATGGCAGATCGTGCGCACCTCGCGCATCACGTCCGCCAGCGCCAGCAGCGCGGCCGAGCCCGGGAACAGCTGCCCGCGGAAATCGACCCGCAGCCCGTAGGCCATGACCGGCAGGTCGAGGTCGTCGACCACCCGTGCGAGCTGCCAGACCTGCGCCTCGGTCAGGAACTGCGCCTCGTCCAGGAAGGCGCAGGCGATGCGCCCCCGCGCCATCCGCGCCTCGATCAGCGCGAACAGGTCGGTATCGGCGGCGAAGGTGTCGGCCGGCTGGCCCACCCCGATCCGCGAGGCGATCCGCCCGGTTCCCGCGCGGTCGTCCAGCGCCGCGGTCAGCAGGTAGGTGTTCATGCCGCGCTCGTTGTAATTGTGCGCGGCCTGCAGCAGCAGCGTCGACTTGCCGGCGTTCATGGTCGAGTAGTGGAAATGCAGCTTGGCCATGGCCCGCCTCATGCCGCAGGCGCGCACGGCTGGCAAGCACCCGAAGGCGCCCCCGTCAGTCGGGGATAAGCTGCCCCCACAGGTCGTACTCGCCCGCCTCGTCGACCTCGACCGTGACGATGTCGCCGGGTTCCAGCCCCTCGGCGCCCTCGTCGATGAACAGGTTGCCGTCGATCTCGGGCGCATCCGCCCGCGTGCGGCAGGTGGCGATGCCGTCCTCGTCCACGTCGTCGACGAT
>NZ_JBELMH010000144.1:0-4388 GCF_042096055.1 Citreimonas sp.
CCGCCGGTGAGGGGCTATCTACGGATCACCACCAAAACCTGCAAGCAGTTTTTTGAGGGAACCGTCAAAAATCTTAACGCGCTGGATTTATATAGAAGAATCAATATTTTATCCGGCAACCCCCAGCGCCTCGACAGCACGACCCCAAAGCTGACGTAGGAGAAGCACGCGTCGCGATGGGCGTTTCGCCCGAGTCACCCACCCGGGGAAGCGCCTGGTACCCGCGGCCGGACTCGAACCGGCACGGCCGAAGCCTGGGGATTTTAAGTCCCCTGTGTCTACCATTCCACCACGCGGGCGCGGGACCGTTCTGCCTCATGGCGCGGCGTTTGCAAAGAGATGTCACAGATCCCGTTCGGGCACCGGCACCAGCAGCGCGCGTTCGGAAAGCCAGGGGTTGAGCGCGAGCGCCGCGCGCAGCGCAGCCTGCCCTTCCTCGGGACGGCCCAGCGCCATCAACGTCAGCGCGCGGCCCGACAGGGCGCCGACGTGCCGGGGATCGATCTCCAGCGTCCAATCGAGATCGGGCAGGGCCGCGGCATAATCCTCGCGCAGGAAGTTGATGAAGGCGCGCTGGTTGTAGCCCTCGGCGTAGAACGGGCAGTAGCTCACCAACGCGTCGAACCTGTCGAGCGCGCTCAGGTAGTCGAAGGACGACCGCGCCCGCATGCCCTGGTCCAGCATCGCCTGGCTGGGCTCGTCCGGCGCGTCGAGCCACAGCTCCCACAGTTCCCCGTTCAGCGGCCGCGCCGCAGCCTCGTCCGGCGCGGCCTGGATGCGCTGCAGCAGATCCGAGATCGCCGCATCGTGGTCGGGCGCCTCGGGGCAGCCGTCGGCCAGGGCCGGAGACCCCAGAAGCACAAGCGCGAAGACGATCCGTTTCATGCGCCTATCCTGCCCGATCCCCGCCACCGATCAAGTCACATCGCCCAGCCCGTCTTCCTTCACCGCCTCCATCGCCACGTAGGTCGAGGTCGACGCCACCCCCGGCAGGGTCGAGATCCGCTCGGCCAGCACGCGGCGATAGGCGCGCATGTCCGCGGTGCGCACCTTCAGCAGGTAGTCGAAATTGCCGGCGATCAGGTGCGCCTGCTCAATCTCGGCGATTCCCGTCACCGCGGCGTTGAACGCCGCCAGCGCCTGCTCGCCCGTGTCGCTCAACTTCACCTCGACGAAGGCCACGTGGTCCAGCCCCAGCCGGATCGGGTCGACGATGGCGCGATAGCCGCGCACGACGCCCGCCTCTTCCAGCCGCCGCAGCCGCGCCTGCGTGGGCGACTTGGACAACCCGATGCGGCGCGCCAGCTCGGTGATCGACACACGCCCCTCGGCCGCCAGCACCGCCAGAATCGCCCGATCGAAGCGGTCCAGCCCGCTTGGGTCCGTTTGCATCGCGTCACACCTGTTTTTCGGGCGAACGGCCCGCATGTGATGTCATTATAAGGCGGACCGGCTTCCCGTCACGCCGTAAACTGCCCCGAAAGACGGAGAGAGCCATGCCCCGGGACACCGAGACCGATCTGCGCGCGCGCATCGACGCCGCGACCTACGCCGACGAGGCAGAGACCATCGCCCGCCTGACGGCCGAGGCCGACCTGGGCCCCGACGAGCGGCAGGCCATTCAGCACCGCGCGGCGCAGCTGGTCAAGGAGATCCGCGGCGCCACCCGCCCCGGTCTGATGGAGGTCTTCCTCGCGGAATACGGCCTGTCGACCGACGAGGGCATCGCGCTCATGTGCCTGGCCGAGGCGCTGCTGCGCGTGCCCGATGCCGACACGATCGACGCGCTGATCGAGGACAAGATCGCGCCCTCGGACTGGGGCAAGCACATGGGGCACTCGACGTCGCCGCTGGTCAACGCCTCGACCTGGGCGCTGATGCTGACCGGCAAGGTTCTGGACGACCGCGACCAGAGCCCGGTCAGACACCTGCGCGGCGCCATCCGCCGCCTGGGCGAGCCGGTGATCCGCACAGCCGTCGGCCGCGCCATGCGAGAGATGGGCGCGCAGTTCGTGCTGGGCGAGACGATCCAGTCCGCGATGAAGCGCGGGCAGGCGCAAGAGGCCAAGGGCTACACCTATTCCTACGACATGCTGGGCGAGGCCGCCCGGACCGAAGGCGACGCCCGCCGCTACCACCTGTCCTACAGCCGCGCGATCGGCGCCATCGCCGAGGCCGCAACCGGCAACGACATCCGCACCAACCCCGGCATCTCGGTCAAGCTGTCCGCGCTCTACCCGCGCTACGACCAGCTGCACGCCGGGGCCGCGAAGGAAACGCTGGTGCCGCGCCTGCGCACGCTGTGCCAGCTGGCGCGCAGCGCGGGCATCGGCCTCAACATCGACGCCGAAGAGGCCGACCGCCTGTCGCTGTCGCTCGACGTGATCGAGGAGGTCGTGTCGGAGCCGTCGCTGAAGGGCTGGGACGGCTTCGGCATCGTCGTGCAGGCTTACGGGCAGCGCGCCGGGCACGTGATCGACTGGCTGCACGACCTCGCCCAGCGACTCGACCGGCGCTTCATGGTGCGGCTGGTCAAGGGTGCCTACTGGGACACCGAGATCAAGCGCGCGCAGGTCGCGGGCATCGACGGCTTCCCGGTCTTCACCTCGAAATGGGCCACCGACGTCTCGTACATCGCCAACGCGCGCAAGCTGCTGGGCATGACCGACCGGATCTATCCGCAATTCGCCACGCACAACGCGCACACCGTCGCCGCGGTGGTCCGGATGGCCGACGCGATGGGCAAGGACCCCGCCGATTACGAATTCCAGCGCCTGCACGGCATGGGCGAGACGCTGCACGACATCGTCCGCCAGAAAGAGGGCACGCGCTGCCGCATCTACGCCCCCGTTGGCGCGCATCGCGACCTGCTGGCCTACCTCGTGCGGCGGCTGCTCGAGAACGGCGCCAATTCCAGCTTCGTCAACCAGATCGTGGACGAGGACGTCCCCCCCGAGGAGGTCGCCGCCGATCCGTTCGACGCGCTGGCGCACGAGAAAGCGCGCACATTGACCGCCGGGCCGGACCTGTTCCGCCCCGAACGCGCGAACTCGAAGGGGTTCGATCTGCGCGACCGCCCCGAGGCCGCCGCGCTGGATGCGGCGCGCGCCGTGTTCCGCGACCACCGCTGGACCGCCACCCCCCTGCTGGCTTGCAAGGCACCCGCGGGCGAGACGACCGAGATGCGCAGCCCCTCGGACCCCGCGGACCTGGTCGGCCACGTGACCTGGGCGAGCGCCGAGACGGTCGCCGCCGCGGCCGGTGCGGCGCAGCCGTGGGACGCCGACGCGGACACCCGCGCCGAGACGCTGAACCGCGCCGCCGACCTCTACGAGCAGCATTTCGGCGAGATCTTCGCCCTGCTGCACCGCGAGGCCGGAAAGACGCCGCTCGACGCGGTGGCCGAGCTGCGCGAGGCCGTCGATTTCCTGCGCTACTACGGCGCCCGGGCCGACGGCGCGCCGCCGCGCGGCACCTTCGCCTGCATCTCGCCGTGGAACTTCCCTCTGGCGATCTTCACCGGTCAGGTCGCAGCAGCCTTGGCCGCCGGCAACGCCGTGCTGGCCAAGCCCGCGCAGCAGACGCCGCTGATCGCGCACCGCGCGGTGGAGCTGCTGCACGAGGCCGGCGTGCCCCGCGCGGCGCTGCAATCCCTGCCGGGCGCGGGCGACGTGGGCGCGGCGCTCACCGCGACGCCGGGCGTCGACGGCGTGGCCTTCACCGGCTCGACAGACACCGCCCGCCTGATCCACCGCGCGATGGCCGACAATCTAGACCCCGGCGCGCCGCTGATCGCCGAGACGGGCGGGCTGAACGCGATGATCGTCGATTCGACCGCCCTGCCCGAACAGGCGGTGCAGGCGATCGTCGAATCCGCCTTCCAGTCCGCGGGTCAGCGCTGCTCGGCCCTGCGCTGTCTCTACGTGCAAGAGGACATCGCCGAGGATTTCCTCAAGATGCTCCAAGGCGCGATGGACGCGCTGGTGATGGGCGCGCCGTGGCGCTTCGACTGCGACCTTGGCCCTGTCATCGACGCCGACGCCAAGGCCAGGATCATGGCCCACGTGGCGCAGGCCCAGGCCGACGGCCGCGTCCTGCGCACCTATCCCACGCCCGACCACGGCCACTACGTCGCGCCGACGCTGATCCGCGTGGGCGGCATCAAGGAGCTCGAACAGGAGATCTTCGGCCCGGTCCTGCACGTCGCCACCTTCAAGGCGCGCGACATCGACCGGGTGATCGACGCGATCAACGCCACCGGCTACGGGCTGACCTTCGGGCTGCAGACCCGCATCGACGACCGCGTGCAGCACGTGACCGAACGCGTCCACGCCGGCAACCTCTACGTCAACCGCAACCAGATCGGCGCCATCGTCGGCTCCCAGCCC
>NZ_JBELMH010000145.1:0-4120 GCF_042096055.1 Citreimonas sp.
TCCCACTCACCGAACCGGGCGAGGTGGTCGTAATCGCCCGCGTCCGCGTCGGACAGCAGCGCGCGCCGCGCGGTGTAGCCCTTGGCGGGATCGGCATAGGCGGCGATCAGCGTCGTGAACTCGGCCCAGACGGTCTCGGGCGGGGCATCCTCGAGCGGCGCGGGCACTTCCTTGGGGTCCGAGGGCGACAGCGAGATGAACAGCGCGCGGGCGACGTGATCGGGCGAAAGGTTCTCGAACGCGCCGCGCTGGATCATCGCCGCCTCGAGCAGAAGCTGCTTGTCGAAGTGGCGCTGTTGCTTCTCGGTGGGCGCCTGTCCGGTCTTGTAGTCATAGACATGCGCGCCGCCGCGATCGTCGATATCGATGCGGTCGGCGGTGCCGGTCAGGGTGAAGGCCAGTTCCGGGATCGTCGCCTTTCCACGCGCTTCGAAATGCGCGGGGCGGGCCGTGGCGCGGCGGACGGCCTCTGTCGTGGCGAACCAGTCGGCGATGCGGGACACACGCGCCCGCCACAACAGCTGGACCGACGGAAAGGGCAGGTTGGCCGGGTCGGAGAGGATCGCGCGGGCCACGGCGTTCAGGTCCTGCGCGGTCACCGGGCGGTCGGCGTCGCGTGCGTCCCTCACCACGTTCTCGAGGATCTCGTGCAGCAGGATGCCGCGCAGCAGCGCGTCGGGCGGGCGCATCAACGGGTCGAGCGGGCGCAGGCGCAGCACGTGCTTGGCATAGATCGCGTAAGGGTCGCGCACCAGTCGCTTGATCTCGGTCACCGACAGCTTGTCCGGCCGGGCCGCGACGGGCGGCGCGGGCGAGGGGCGCGCGGCGGCGGGAGTCCGCAGCGGTTCCTCGGCCGCGCGCGCCAGCGCCAGCCAGTGCCGGCCGCGCGCCTTCATCTGCTCCAGCGCCTCGGGCCCGTCGCGCGACGGCAGCCCCGACAGCAGGTTCGCCAGGCGGTTGAGCCAACGCGACGGTACGGTTTCCGCGTCGTCGGACTTGGTCGAGCGGGTCAGCCAGATCTCGGGCGCGGCGGCGGCGATCTGGAAGTCGTGGGCCGACAGGCCGATGCGCCGCTCGGGCAGCAGCAGGCCGGCCTCGGCCCGCAGGGCGCGGTTCAGCCACGGATCGGCGCCGGGCATCTCGGGCCATCCGCCCTCGTTCAGACCGGCGAGGATCATCAGCTCGGCGGGGGCGGCGCGCACTTCGAGCGGCCCGAGGATGCGGATGTCGGGATGGGTCGGATCGACCTCGGGCACTTCCTCGCGTCCGACGATGGCGCCGAACAGCGCGGCGTAGTCGCGCGCGGTCATGTCGGTGCCGTGGGCTGCTTCGGCGCGCAGGTCCTCGACGATCCGCAACAGCGTGCGGCCGGCGGCGCGGTCCCACAGCGCCCCGGCGCCGGTTGCGCCTGCCCCGGCGGCGATCGCCTCGGCCAGGGCCACGTGACGCGCGACATGATCGGCGAGCGGGCGCGCGGCCGTGTCCTCCTGGTCGCAGAAGCACCGCGCCAACCAATCGGTCCACGCCCCGCGCTTCTCCGCCTCGCCCCAAGCGCGCAGCGCGGACGCGTTGGGATAGGCCCAGCCCTTCGCGCGCAGGTGCAGTTCGAGGTCGCGGGTGTTGAGCAGGTGCGGGCCGCGGTCGGCCTCATGGCACAACGGATGCTTGAGCAGCGTCAGCAGCGTCTCGGCCGACAGGGGTTCGGTGAACAGCTGCGCCACGTGGCGCAGGAAGCGGCCCGGAGCGGTCACCTGCGCCGGGCGGCCGGCGCTGTCGTCGGGGACGATCCCCCAGCGCTGCAGCACCGCCGTCACCTGCCGCGTCAGCGTGCGGTCCGGCGTGACAAGCGCGGCGCGCGTGCCGTCCTCGGCCGCCTGGCGCAGGCGCAGGGCGATGGCCAGCGCCTCGTGCCGCGGTGCGGGCGCCTCGACCAGAGTCGCGCCGGCCATCGCCTGCGGCAACGCGGGCAGGGCGGGCCCTTCGGTCATCCACTGGTCGGTGACTGGCGCGGGGCGCAGCGCCAGCGAGATCACCGCGTTGCGCTCTGGCGCGGGGGCCGGCGTCGGATGCCACGGAGCGACGTCGCAGGCCTTCAGGTCCAGCTCGGCCAGCAGCCGGCCCAGCCGGTATTGCGGATGATCCTCGCCCGTCAGCGGGTCGTCGAACCCGTCCCAGACCGTCTGCGGCAGGGCGGTGTCGAAGCCGGGCAGCACCACGGCGCCCTGAGGCAGACAGGCTACCGCCCGCATCAGCGCATGCGTCGTACCGCGCGACCCGGTCGAGCCCGCGACGATCACCGGGTCAGACGGCGGCGCGCTCTCCCACGCCTCCAGCCGCGCCATCAGCGCGCGGCGCGCGTGGGCGGCTCGGTCGGGCGCGGCATCCGAGTCGAAGAATCCCTGCACGATGCGGATGAAGCGCAGCGCGCGCTGCCAGTGGCCGGACTGGTCCGTCACGTCCAGGCGCGCGACCCGGTCCGGGTCAACACCCTCGGTGTGCATCTCCTCCATCAGCGTGGCGAGGCTGTCGGACAGGTCGAAGAGCGCCGCACGCGGGGCGAGGTCGGGCTCGGCCTGCAACAGCCGCGCGACCAGCGTCGTCAGCTCCAGCCGCCGCCGCAGGGGCGGGACTGGCGGCGTCAGCCGCGCGCGCAGCACCGGATCGGCGAGGTCGGTGACCAGCCGGATGCGCGGCAGCAGCGCCGGCGGTCCGGCGTCGAAGGCTGCGCGGATGCCCTTGCGCGTGCGGTCAGAGTTCACGAACAGCGTGATGCGCGCCATCGCCTCGGGCGGGTGGCCGCTCAGGCGCGCATGCAGGCCGGCTACCAGCGCGGCGGGAAAATCCACGCCCGGCGGCAGGGCGAAGACGCGCGGGCCGCTGCCCTCAAACATCGCGTAGCATCGCTTCGGCGATTCCGATCCCGTCGGGGTGGCCGACGTCGCACCACTGCCCGGCATACGCGAGGCCGCGCATCCGTCCGGCCGCCTGCGCCTTGTCCCAAAGCGCCCGGATCGAGAACGCGTCGCCGTCGATATCCGCCAGCAGGTCGGGGTTCACGATCTGCGCGCCCGTATAGACCATGTCCCCGCCGCGGCTGAGGCAACCGTCGGACAGGGTGAAATCGCCGCCGCCCCGGCGCCCATGCGCGCGCGCCAGCGGCACGCAGAGGAGCAGCGCGTCCATCGTGGCGGGGTCCCAGGCCTCGGCCAGCCGGTCCATCGGGTTCGGCCCGCGCCAGACCGCGTCGGTGTTCAGCGTGAAGACCGGCCCCTCACCCAGCAGCGGCAGCGCCTGGCGCAGCCCGCCCCCGGTGTCGAGGATATCGGGCGCCTCGACCGAAACGGCGACGGCCCGACCGGCAAGATGCGCCTCGACCATGTCGGCGTGGTAATGCGCGTTCACGACTCGGCGCGGGATGCCGGTGCACAGGTCAAGCGCGTGGTCCAGCAGCGCACGGCCCGCGACCTCGATCAACGGCTTGGGGCGGTCGCGGGTCAGCGCGCCCATGCGCGTGCCGAACCCCGCGGCGAACAGCATCACGGCGTCGGGCATGCGGTCTCCAGCCTGGCCACGAGGTCGGCCGAGGGCGGCGGAAGGACGTCGAGATGCGGGCGCAGAGGCGCCAGCGTGGGATGCGCCAGATCCGCCTGAAGATGCGCCCAGACGCGCGGCAGCAGCCGCAGGTAGCCCGGCTTGCCGCGTTCCGCGAGGCGCGCGAAAACGCCGAGGATGCGCAGGTTGCGCTGGAAACCCAGCACGGCCATCGCGGCGCGGAACGGCGCCTCGGGCGTGCCGGTCGCGCGCAGATAATGTGTGGTGGCCACCTCGGCGGTTTCGGGGAACAGATCCCGCCGCGCGTCGCGCAGAAGCGAGACGAGGTCATAGGCGCGGTGGCCGCGCAGCGCGTCCTGGAAATCGAGCAGGCCGGCACGGGCCGCACCGAAGCGCTCCGGAAGGTGCAGCACGTTCTCGGCGTGGAAATCGCGCAGCACCATAACGTCGGCCGTGGCGCAGGTCTTGGCAAGGATCGCGCGCAGCGCATCGATCGCCGGCGCGGCTGCGTCGGGGCGTCCGGCGTAATGCGTGAACGCGAGGTCGGTCATGGTGGCGAGGTGATCCG
>NZ_JBELMH010000146.1:0-3860 GCF_042096055.1 Citreimonas sp.
CTCTGTAACCCATTGATTTTCCATACCCGCCTGCATGTCCCATCGTGGGACACCCGTGTCGGCTTCCCCCGGCCCGTCGGGTCTGACATACTGCGGGCCAAACCAAGAACCGCGAGCAGCACATGGCCGAAGATCTCCTGCACGGGCACGAGCCGTCCGATTACGATGCCTCCTCGATCGAGGTGCTGGAGGGGCTGGAACCCGTCCGCAAGCGCCCCGGCATGTATATCGGCGGCACCGACGAACGCGCCCTGCACCACCTGGTGGCCGAGGTCCTCGACAACTCGATGGACGAGGCCGTCGCCGGCCACGCCAACCGGATCGAGGTGACGCTGCACGCCGACCACTCGGTCGAGATCCGCGACAACGGCCGCGGCATCCCCATCGACCCGCACCCCAAGTTTCCCGGCAAGTCCGCGCTCGAGGTGATCCTCTGCACCCTCCACGCCGGCGGCAAGTTCGGCGGCAAGGCCTACGAGACCTCGGGCGGCCTGCACGGCGTCGGCGCCTCGGTCGTGAACGCCCTGTCGGATTCCATGGTCGTCCAGGTCGCCCGCAACCGCGAGCTCTACGAGCAGCGCTTCGCCCGCGGCGTGCCGCTGGGCCCGGTCGCCAAGGTCGGCCCCGCCCCCAACCGCCGCGGCACCGCCACCACCTTCCACGCCGACGAGCAGATCTTCGGCCACCACCGCTTCAAGCCCGCGCGCCTGTTCAAGATGGTGCGGTCCAAGGCCTACCTCTTCTCGGGGGTCGAGATCCGCTGGAAGACCGCCATCGACGACGGCGAGACGCCCGCCGAGGCCACGTTCCACTTCCCCGGCGGCCTGTCCGACTACCTGTCCGAAACGCTCGACGGCGCGACCACCTACGCCGCCGCGCCCTTCGGCGGCACCGTCGACTTCCGCGAGAAGTTCGGCCTGCCCGGCAAGGTCGAGTGGGCGATCAACTGGACCCCCTCGCGCGACGGGTTCATCCAGTCCTACTGCAACACCGTTCCCACCCCCGAGGGCGGCACCCACGAGGCCGGTTTCTGGTCCGCGATCCTCAAGGGCATCCGCGCCTACGGCGAGCTGGTGGGCAACCGCAAGGCCGCGAACATCACCCGCGACGACCTGGTCACCGGCGGCTGCGCGCTGGTGTCCTGCTTCATCCGAGAGCCCGAGTTCGTCGGCCAGACCAAGGACCGCCTTGCCACCGCCGACGCGCAGCGCCTGGTCGAGCAATCGGTTCGCGACCACTTCGACAACTGGCTGGCCGCCGACACCAAGTCCGCCGGCGCGATCCTCGACTTCCTCGTCCTGCGCGCCGAGGAACGCCTGCGCCGCAAGCAGGAGAAGGAGACGCAGCGCAAGTCGGCCACCAAGAAGCTGCGCCTGCCCGGCAAGCTGACCGACTGCACCTCGAAGACCCGCGAGGGGACCGAGCTGTTCATCGTCGAGGGCGACAGCGCCGGCGGCTCGGCCAAGGGCGCGCGCTTCCGCGAGACCCAGGCGCTGCTGCCGCTGAAGGGCAAGATCCTCAACGTGCTGGGCGCCGCGTCGAACAAGCTGACCTCGAACGCCGAGATCCGCGACCTGTGCGAGGCGCTGGGCGTCGGGCTGGGCACGAAGTTCAACATCGACGACCTGCGCTACGAGAAGATCATCATCATGACCGACGCCGACGTCGACGGCGCGCACATCGCCTCGCTGCTGATGACGTTCTTCTACAGCCAGATGCGTCCGCTGATCGACAACGGGCACCTCTACCTCGCCTGCCCGCCGCTCTACCGCCTCACGCAGGGGGCCAAGCGGGTCTACGTCGCCAACGACGCCGAGAAGGAGCGCCTGCTGGCGACCGGCCTGGGGGGCAAGGGCAAGATCGACCTGCAGCGCTTCAAGGGCCTGGGCGAGATGGACGCCAAGGACCTGAAGGAGACGACGATGGACCCGGCGACCCGCCGGCTGATCCGCGTCACGATCCACGACGACGAACCGGGCGAGACCAGCGATCTGGTCGAGCGGCTGATGGGCAAGAAGCCCGAGCTGCGCTTCCAGTACATCCAGGAAAACGCCCGTTTCGTCGAGGAAATCGACGTCTGACCCCGCACCCACAGGAGCCGCCATGCCGCTGATCCCGCCGCTGTCCGAGGACGATCTCGACCCCGAGCTGCACGACCTCGTGCAGTTCTTCCAGGTCACGCTGGGCGGGGTCCCGAACTCGGTCCTGACGATGGCGCGCCGGCCCCCGATGGCGCGGGCCTTCGTCGAGCTGAACAAGGCGGTGATGACGGATTACGGCGCGGTGACGCTCGAGTTCAAGCGGCTGGTCGGCTACGTCTCGAGCCTGTCGTCGGGGTGCCTGTACTGCCAGGCGCACATGATCCTGGCCTCGGAGCGGTTCGGCGCATCCGAGGAGCGGCTGAACTCGGTCTGGGAATTCGAAAAATCGTCCCACTTCACCGAGGCCGAGAAGGCCGCGCTGGCCTTCGCGCTGGCGGCCTCGACCGTGCCCAACGCGGTCGACGCGGCGGTGGCCGATAGGTTGCGCGCCCACTGGTCCGAGGATGCGATCGCCGAGCTGACCGGGGTGGTGTCGCTGTTCGGCTGGCTGAACCGGTGGAACGACACGATGGGCACGCCGCTGGAGGAACTGCCCGTCTCGCGCGGCGAGATGCGGCTGAAGGATGCGACCGGATGGAGCAAAGGCAAGCACGGCTGATCGGGGTGTCCCACGATGGGACAAGATTGCGCCCCAACAAAATCAATGACTTGCAGAGACGGATTCACGAAGGCTTAACCTTCGGCGCCGGGAACGGGCGGCCGGCGCGTCGAGTGCAGGGCCCCGCGCGGGGACCCTGCACTCCGGGGTCGGGGGTTACTCGACGCGGGTGATGCTGTCGATGCGGGTCAGCCCGTCCTCGCCGGCGGTGGCGTAGACGAGGGTGACGCGCTCGCCGGCGACGAGGTCTTCGGGGATCTCGGCGGCGGCAGCCAGTTCCCACACGGTCTTGTCCTCGAGCACCATGATGCCGGCGACGCGGTCGAAGGCGAGGATGGTGCCGGTGGTTTCGTCGGCGAAGGCGGGGGCGGCGGCCAGGATGGCGGCGGAGACGAGAAGAGCGCGCATGGGCGAATGTCCTGAAAGGCGTCGATGCCCTGGGGACGATTCCTTGCGGCGGCCGGGCTGACGCGGCGTCCGGCTGGCGGGGATATGCCCGCAAGGGCCCGAGTCGCGCAAGAGAGATTTTCGCACCCGCGGACAGGCGCGACGTATGCGCATCAGGCCCGCGCGCGGCCTTGGTCGGGGCCGTGCGGAACCCTATCTGTGACAGAGCAGCAGACAGGAGAAATGCCATGCAGTGCCCCATCGACGGAACCCAACTGGTGATGACCGACCGCTCGGGCGTCGAGATCGATTACTGCCCGCAATGCCGGGGCGTGTGGCTGGACCGCGGCGAGCTCGACAAGATCATCGAGCGCGCCAGTGCCGAACTGGCCCCGCCGCCTCGCGCACCCGCGCCGCGCGGCTACGACCAGCGCGGATACGACCAGCGCAGCTACGACCAGCGCCGCAGCGACAGCGGGTACCACAAGAAGAAGAAGGGCGGCCTGCTGGGCGAGCTGTTCGACTTCTGAAGGCTCGGCGGGAAGGCGCCGGGCGTCGATAGCCGCGGAGCCTTCCCGCCGCCGGCCTGTTACGATGCCGGCGATCAAGCAAGAGGACGAGGGCATGGCGACGATGCACAAGGGCACGCGGGCCGACACGACGCTGCGGACGCTGCGCGCAGGGCTCGGAGCGGGAGCGATCCTGCTGCTGGCCGGGTGCGGCTGGTTTCGGGGCGACGCGGGCAGCTGCGGCAAGGACCGGCTGGACGGCTA
>NZ_JBELMH010000147.1:0-3791 GCF_042096055.1 Citreimonas sp.
GCATCGCCTCGCGCCGCAGGTCGAGATAGCGGTACCGCAGGCGCGTCTCCTCGGGGTAATCCTGATCGCCGAAGACCTGCAGCGGCAGCTCGTCCGAGCGGCCCAGCACGGTCAGGTCCTGGATGTAGACCTCGATCGCGCCGGTGGGGATGCGCGGGTTGACCAGGCTCTCGTCGCGGGCCTTCACGACGCCGTCGATCCGCACGCACCATTCGGCGCGCAGCTTCTCGACCTCGGCGAAGACGGGGCTGTCGGGATCGCACAGCACCTGCGTGATGCCGTAGTGATCGCGCAGGTCGACGAACAGCACGCCGCCGTGATCGCGGATGCGGTTGACCCAGCCCGCAAGCCGGACGGTTTCGCCCACATGGGCCTTGTTCAGATCGGCGCAGGTGTGGCTGCGGAAGGCGTGCATGACGGGGCCTTTCGGTGTGAAACTGCCGGGAATTCAGGCGCCGATACACCGCCCCCAGCCCGCAAAGTCAAGGGAACGCGAAGAATTTGGCGAGAAACGGCGGATCGGTTAGCCTCATGAACCGTTGACAGACTGGTGATTGATTCGTGAAGTGAGGGCAAGGTCATGTGGCAGACCGTTTTCAGTCGTTTTCTGCGACGTTTCATCCGTTACGGAACCTTGCGGGTGACCTGGCCGGACGGACGGGTCGAACGGTTCGGCACCGGCGAAGCCCCCGAGGAAGCCATCCACATCACCGACGACTCCGCCGTCAAGGCGCTAGCGACCAGGCCGGTCCTGGCCCTGGGCGAATGCTACATGGACGGCACGCTGGTGGTGCCCGACGACCAACTCTACGACGTTCTGGCGATGCTGGTGCGCAACCAGCGGATGGGCGGCATGCCCGCTTGGTTCAACGCCTACCAGTCCACCCGCATGGCCGCGCGCCGCTTCGTGCAGCGCAACGACGCGTTGCGCGCGCGCAAGAACGTGGCGCATCACTACGACATCTCGGACGACCTCTACCGCCTCTTCCTTGACGAGGACATGCAGTATTCATGCGCCTACTTCGCGCGCCCCGAGATGACGCTGGAACAGGCGCAGGAGGCCAAGAAGGCGCATATCGCCCGCAAGCTGCGGATCGAGCCGGGGATGCGCGTGCTCGACATCGGCTGCGGCTGGGGCGGCATGGCGATGACGCTGGCGCGCGACTTCGGCGCGCAGGTCACCGGCGTGACCCTGTCGCAGAACCAGCATGCCACCGCGACCAAGCGCGCCGAGGCAGCCGGCCTGTCCGATCGCGTCAAGTTCGAGCTGCGCGATTACCGCAAGGTGCAGGACAACTTCGACCGGATCGTCAGCGTCGGCATGCTCGAGCACGTGGGCCTGCCGCATTACGGCGACTACTTCGACAAGGTGTGCGACCTGCTGGACCCGGACGGCGTGGCGCTGATCCACACCATCGGCAACGTCGAGGCACCGTCGCCCACCAACCCGTGGCTCGAGAAGTATATCTTCCCCGGCGGCTACGTGCCGTCGATGACCGACCTCATGCCCGCGGTCGAACGCTCGGGCCTCTACACCCAGGACATCGAGATCCTGCGCGGCCATTACGGCCCGACCCTGCACCACTGGCACCTGCGCTTCGAGGAGAACATCGACAAGGTGCGCGCCATGTACGACGAACGCTTCGTGCGCATGTTCCGCTTCTACCTCGTCGCCTGCGAGATGGCGTTCGAGGAGCAGTGGCAGGCGGTGTTCCAGTTCCAGCTGGGGCGCAAGCAATACGCCGTGCCGAAGACGCGCGACTATCTCTACGGACCGGCCGAGCAACCCGCCATGCGCGCCGCCGAGTGAAGCCCGCCCGACGAACGAAACGCGGCGCCGACATCCCGGCGCCGCGTTTTTCATGCGGTGACGACGGGGCGCCCCACCGGGCACCCCGTGCGCCTTACTTCTGCTGTTCCACCTGCGTGCCGGTGCCCGGACGCGCCTTGCCCAGGTCCGGCTTCTGGCCCTGCGGCTCGGGCTTTTCCTTGATGCTGAACTCGGACCGGCCGTCCAGCGACTTGCCCTTGGTCCAGCGGCCTTCCGGCGTCGGCTCGTCCAGCGAGGTGTTGAGGAAGTAGTAGCTGTGCTCGGTCGCCTCGTGCTCCTGCGGGGTCGAGTTCGGGATCGGCAGCTGCGCCTCCATGCCGCCCAACTCCTCGATCACCGCCAGCCACTGCTGCTGGTGCATCGTGTCCCGCGCGATCAGGAACGACAGCATGTCCTTCATGCCCGCGTCGTCGGTCATGTTGTAGAGACGGCTGGCCAGCACGCGGCCGCCGGCCTCGGCGGTGGCGTTGGCCATCATGTCCGCGCCCAGGTTGCCCGTGGCGTAGACGTGGCTCATGTCGAAGGGCACGCCGTTGGCGTTGACCGGCATCGCCGACAGGCCCGACGACAGGATGTGGCGCGGGTTCGTCCCGCCCAGGATCGCGTTGACCACCGGGTCCTGCGCGGCCTTCTCCTGCACCGAGACCGGCGCGCCTTCGAGGTTCAGCGCCACGGCATGGCCGAGGAACTCGATGTGCGACAGCTCTTCGGTCGCCGTCATCATCAGCATGTCGCGATACTTGGCGTCGCCGCGCGCGCCCATCGCCTGGAAGAAGTACTGCATGGCGACGCGGATCTCGCCCTCGATGCCGCCGATCGCCTGCTGCAGGTGCTTGGCGAAGATCGGATCCGGCGTGTCGACACGAACCTGGTACTGGAGTTTCGAGGAGTGGTGAAACATCGGGATTTCCTTTGAACTGACATTGTCGGACGGCCCGGCACCGCCACTGCCCCGACAACAAGGCGCCCGCCCCCGTGTTCCGGTGAATTTTCGACAACAGCGGCATGGCGCCGGGGCGGGCCGTGCACCCGTCGCCGGGGATTGGGCTTGCACGGGCGGGTGCGCTGTCTATAACGCCGCCAATTTGCCCGACCTGACCTGACCCACTTTTCCGGGGGACCGAATGCCCAAACGCACCGATATCTCGTCCATCATGATCATCGGCGCGGGGCCCATCATCATCGGGCAGGCCTGCGAATTCGACTATTCCGGCGCCCAGGCCTGCAAGGCCCTGCGCGAGGAAGGCTATCGCGTCATCCTCGTGAACTCGAACCCGGCGACGATCATGACCGATCCGGGCCTGGCCGACGCCACCTATATCGAGCCGATCACCCCCGAGGTGGTCGCCAAGATCATCGCCAAGGAAAAGCCCGACGCGTTGCTGCCCACGATGGGCGGCCAGACGGGCCTCAACACTGCGCTGAAGCTCGAGGAGATGGGCGTGCTGGCCGAGCACGGCGTCGAGATGATCGGCGCGCGCCGCGAGGCGATCGAGATGGCCGAGGACCGCCGCCTCTTCCGCGAGGCGATGGACCGCATCGGCCTGGAAAACCCCGCCGCGACCATCGTCACCGCGCCGCTGAAACCCAACGGCAAGCGCGACCTCGACGCCGGCGTGGCCGAGGCGCTGGCCGCGCTCGACATCGTGGGCTTGCCGGCGATCATCCGCCCCGCCTACACGCTGGGCGGCACCGGCGGCGGCGTCGCCTACAACCGCGAGGATTACATCCATTACTGCCGCTCGGGCATGGATGCCTCGCCCGTGGGCCAGATCCTGATCGACGAGTCGCTGCTGGGCTGGAAAGAGTTCGAGATGGAGGTCGTCCGCGACAAGGCGGACAACGCGATCATCGTCTGCGCCATCGAGAACGTCGACCCGATGGGCGTGCATACCGGGGATTCCATCACCGTCGCCCCCGCGCTGACGCTGACCGACAAGGAATACCAGATGATGCGCAA
>NZ_JBELMH010000148.1:0-3688 GCF_042096055.1 Citreimonas sp.
TCACCGGGACAGTTCTACTTTGCGGAGCCCCGGACATTTCAAACCGGTTGCAACACCGCATGCCGGAAAAACCGGTCCCTTCGGCCCGGCTTCTCTTGTGTCGTGACGCTCAGAAGAACGCCTGCAGCCCGGTTTGCGCGCGGCCCAGGATCAACGCGTGCACGTCGTGCGTCCCCTCGTAGGTGTTCACCGTCTCGAGGTTCAGCATGTGCCGGATGACCTGGTACTCGGCCGAGATGCCGTTGCCGCCGTGCATGTCGCGGGCGTGGCGCGCGATGTCCAGCGCCTTGCCGCAATTGTTGCGCTTGAGGATCGAGATCATCTCGGGCGCGCCCTTGGCGTCGTCCATCAGCCGGCCGACCTGGAGGCAGCCCTGCAGGCCAAGCGCGATCTCGGTTTGCATGTCGGCCAGCTTCTTCTGGAACAGCTGCGTCTGCGCGATCGGACGGCCGAACTGCTTGCGGTCGAGGCCGTAGGCCCGTGCCGCGTGCCAGCACGCCTCGGCGGCACCCATGACGCCCCACGAGATGCCGTAGCGCGCCCGGTTGAGGCAGCCGAACGGACCCTTGAGGCCCTGGACATGCGGCAGCAGCGCCTCTTCGCCGACCTCGACGCCGTCCATGACGATCTCGCCGGTGACCGAGGCGCGCAGGGACAGCTTGTTGCCGATCTTCGGCGCGCTGAGGCCCTTCATGCCCTTTTCCAGAACGAAGCCGCGGATCTTGCCGCCATGTGCCTCGGACTTGGCCCAGACGACGAAGACGTCGGCGATCGGCGAGTTCGAGATCCACATCTTGGAGCCCGTCAGGCGGTAGCCGCCGTCGATCTTGTCGGCGCGCGTCTTCATGCCGCCCGGGTCGCTGCCGGCGTCGGGTTCGGTCAGGCCGAAGCAGCCGATCCATTCGCCGTTGGCAAGCTTCGGCAGGTACTTCTTGCGCTGCTCCTCGGACCCGTAGGCGTAGATCGGGTACATCACGAGGCTGGACTGCACCGACATCATCGAGCGGTAGCCGCTGTCGACGCGCTCGATCTCGCGCGCGACGAGGCCGTAGCTGACGTAACCGGCGCCGATGCCGCCGTATTCCTCGGGGATGGTGACGCCCAGCAGGCCCATCTCGCCCATCTCGGCGAAGATCTCGGGGGCGACGGTCTCGTTCTCGAAGGCCTCGGCGACCTTGGGCTGCAGCTTTTCCTGCGCGAAGGCATGCGCGCCGTCGGCCAGCATGCGCTCTTCCTCGGTCAGCTGGTCGACCAGGCGGAACGGGTCCTGCCAGTCGAAGGCGCCCAGGTCGGGCGCGTCCTTGGCCTTCAGCTCGGGTTTCGGCGTGCTCATCTCGTTCATGGTGTCCTCCAGACTTTGTGCGCACTTTACCTTGCTTTTCGCGTATGGAAAAACGACTTTTCCGCATGCAAGCATGAGGGTTTCGCATGAGACAGCCGCGATGAGCCGCGCCCTGCCCCCGATCGCCAGCCTGCGCGCGCTCGAGGCGCTGGACCGGCTGGGCAGCGCCACCGCCGCCGCCGAGGAGCTGGGTGTCACGCAAAGCGCCGTCAGCCGGCAGCTGCGCACGCTCGAGGAGCAGCTTGGCGCCGCGCTGTTCCTGCGCGACCGCCGGGCGTTGCGCCTGACGCCGCAGGCGCGCGATTTCGCCGGCCACGTGCGCGCGGGCCTCGACCGGATCGCGCAAGGCGCGCTGGCGCTGCGGCTGGCGCCGATGGGCGGCGCGCTGAGCCTTGCGATCCTGCCCAGCTTCGGCATGCGCTGGCTGATCCCGCGGCTGCCCGACTTCGCCCGCCGCCACCCCGAGGTGACGATCGACCTGGGCACCCGGTTGCGGCCCTTCGCGTTCTCGTCCGAGGCGTTCGACGCGGCGATCCACCATGGCGCGCCGGACTGGCCGGGCACGCATCACCTGACGCTGATGGCCGACCGGTCGCGCCCGGTGGCCGCGCCCGCGCTGCTGCCCGACGGGCCGGTGAGCCTGGCGCGGCTGGCGCGGCTGCCGCTTCTGCACATGCAGACCCGGCCGCGCGCCTGGCAGCACTGGTTCGAGGCGCAGGGCGCGCGGCAGGGCGCCCTGCCCGGCCCGGCCTTCGACCAGTTCACGACGATGATCCAGGCCGCGCTGCATGGCCTCGGCGTCGCGCTGCTGCCCGACTACCTGACCGTGACCGAACGCGCGAGCGGCGCGCTAGTGCCCGCGTTCGACGCGGCCCCGGTGTCGCTGGGCGCGTATCACCTGGTCTGGCCGTCCGACCGGCCGGTCTCGCCCGCGCTGGCGGCGTTCCGCGACTGGCTGGCCACCCAGGCCGAGGACGAGGACGAGACGCTGCCGCGCTAGGTGCCGCCGCGAAGCGCTTGCGCCCCGCGCGCGGCGTTGCCACAAGCGACGCATGACTCGCGCGCCCGATATCCTGTGCATCGGCTCGGCCCTCTGGGACGTGATCGGGCGTTCGCCGGCGGCGATGCGCGCGGGCTCGGACGTGCCCGGGCGGATCGCGACCGTGCCGGGCGGGGTGGCGCTGAACATCGCTATGGCGCTGGCGCGGCAGGGCCTGCGCCCGGCGCTGCTGAGCGCAGTTGGCCGCGACATCGAGGGAGACGCGCTGATCGCGCTCTGCGACCGGCTGGGGATCGAGACGGCGCACCTCTACCGCTCGGAGGACCTACCGACCGACCGCTACATGGCGATCGAGGGCGCGGGCGGGCTGATCGCCGCGATCGCCGACGCGCATTCGCTGGAAGCGGCCGGCGCGCATATCCTGACGCCGCTGACCGACGGCCCGCTGGGCGACACGGGCGCGCCCTACGAGGGCCTGATCGCGCTCGACGGCAACCTGACCGAGGCGCTGCTGGCCGAGATCGCCACGCATCCCGCAATGGCGCGCGCCGACCTGCGCGTGGCGCCCGCGAGCCCCGGCAAGGCCGAGCGCCTGCTGCCCTTCCTGCGCGCGGGACGCGGCACGCTCTACGTGAACCTCGAGGAGGCCGGGCTTCTCTGCCGCGACAGCTTCGAGGCCGCCGAACCCGCCGCGCTGGCGCTGCTGGCGCGCGGCGCCGCCCGCGCCATCGTGACCGAAGGCGGACGTCCCTGCTGCGACGCCACGGCCGAGGGCGCCGTGACCCGCACGCCGCCGCAGGTGCTGGTGACCCGCGTCACCGGCGCCGGCGACACCTTCATGGCCGCGCATCTGGCGGCCGAACGCGCGGGTGCCTCCCGCGCGGACGCGCTCGACCGCGCGCTTGAAACCGCAGCCCGTTACGTATCCGGAGACCTGGTGCCATGACCCTTCCCGACCCCGCCGCCCTGCCCCGTCTGTCCGCGCCGGTGCGCGACGCGCTGAAGGCCGGCCGCCCGGTGGTGGCGCTGGAATCCACGATCATCACCCACGGCATGCCGCGGCCCCGCAACCTGGACGTGGCGCGCGAGATCGAGGCGACCGTGCGCGAGGCCGGCGCCGAGCCTGCGACGATCGCGGTGATCGACGGCGCGCTCTGGGTGGGGCTGAACGACGATCAGCTGGTGCAACTGGCCGAGGCGCGCCACGTGGCCAAGCTGTCGCGCGCCGACATGGCGGTCTGCATGGCTGCGGGCGGGACCGGCGCGACGACGGTGGCGGCGACGATGATCGGCGCGCGCATGGCCGGCATCGCGGTCTTCGCCACCGGCGGCATCGGCGGCGTGCA
>NZ_JBELMH010000149.1:0-3660 GCF_042096055.1 Citreimonas sp.
GCCGCACCCGGCGCAGCTGCGCGCGCACGCGGGCCAGCAGCTCCTGGATCGAGTACGGCTTGACCACGTAATCGTCGGCGCCGGTTTCCAGCCCGCGCACGCGGTCGACCTCTTCGGACCGGGCCGACAGCATGATGACCGGAATGGCGCGCGTCTCGGGGCGGGTCTTGATCTGGCGGCAGATCTCGATGCCCGAGACGCGCGGCAGCATCCAGTCCAGCACGATGACGTCGGGCTGTTCCTCGTCGATGCGCAGCAGGCCCTCGTCGCCGTCCTCGGCGAAGAGCACGCGGAAGCCCTCGGCCTCGAGGTTGTAGCCGAGGATCTCGCGTTGCGCGGCCTCGTCCTCGACCACCAGAACGGTCGGTTGCGCAGTGCTCACCGCATCACGCCTTGTCGTCGTCGCCGAGAGCGGCGCTCAGCGCAGGGTCGGTCGAGGTGCGGTCGGACTTGGTCCGCAGCTCGTCGGGCTTGCGCCCCGAAGTCAGGAACACCACCTGCTCGGCGATCGAGGTCACGTGGTCGCCCATGCGCTCGATGTTCTTGGCGATGAAATGCAGGTGCATGCAGGCGGTGATGTTGCGCGGGTCTTCCAGCATGAAGGTCAGGAATTCGCGGAACAGCGTGTTGTACATCTGGTCGACGTCGTTGTCGCGCTCGATCACGTCGATGGCCAGCGCCTCGTCGCGCTGGATGTAGGAATCGAGCGCGTCCTTCAGCATCCGCTCGACCTCGCGCGCCATGCGCTTGATCGAGGACGAGGTGCCGCCAATGGGCTGATGCTGCACCAGCACGCCGGTCCGCTTGGCCATGTTCTTCGACAGATCGCCGATGCGTTCGAGGTTGGCCGACATGCGCATCACCGACAGCACGACCCGCAGGTCGGTGGCGGTGGGTGCGCGGATCGCGATGACGCGGGCAGCTTCCTCGTTCAGCTGTTCTTCCAGCAGGTCGATCGCGCCGTCGCCCGCGCGCACGCGCTCGGCCAGTTCCTCGTCGCGGGTGTCGAGGCTGCGCGCGGCGTCGCGGATCGACGCCTCGACGAGGCCGCCCATCTTCATGATCTGCGCCTGGATGCCCTCGAGGTCGCGGTCGAAGGCAGAGGAGATATGTCCGCTCAATCCGTTCATCAGCCGATCCGTCCCGTGATGTAGCTTTCCGTCCGGCTGTCCTCGGGGTTGGTGAAGATCTTGCCGGTTTCGCCGTATTCCACCAGGTTTCCGAGGTGGAAGAAGGCCGTCTTCTGGCTCACGCGCGCCGCCTGCTGCATCGAGTGCGTGACGATGACGACGGAATAATCCTGCCGCAGCTCGTCGATCAGCTCCTCGACCTGAGCGGTGGCGATGGGGTCCAAGGCGCTGCACGGCTCGTCCATCAGTAGCACCTCGGGTTCGGTCGCCACCGCGCGGGCGATGCACAGGCGCTGCTGCTGGCCGCCCGAGAGGCCGGTGCCGGGCGCCTGCAGGCGGTCCTTGACCTCGTTCCAGATGGCGCCGCGGCGCAGGGCCTTCTCGACGATCTCGTCCAGCTCGGCCTTGTTGCGGGCCATGCCGTGGATTTTCGGGCCATAGGCGACGTTGTCGTAGATCGACTTCGGAAACGGGTTGGGCTTCTGGAACACCATGCCGACCTTGGCGCGCAGCTGCACCGGGTCGACGCGGCGGTCGTAGATGTCCTCGCCGTCGATGCTGATCGTGCCTTCGATGCGGCAATTCTCGATCGTGTCGTTCATCCGGTTGAGGCACCGCAGGAAAGTCGACTTGCCGCAGCCCGACGGGCCGATGAAGGCGGTGACCTGCTTGTCCTCGATGTCCACCGACACGTCCTTGATGGCGTGGTTGTCGCCATAATAGACGTCGACGTTGCGGGCGGCGATCTTGATGTCGTTGCGTGTCACGGTTCTGCCTGAGTGCGGTGCGTCGTACATGTCTATACCTTTCATAGGCGTTACCGCCAAACCGATTACCAGCGCCGCTCGAAGCGGCGGCGCAGGATGATGGCGACGATGTTCATGGCCAGCAGGAACACCAGCAGGACGATGATCCCGCCCCAGGCCTTTTCGTAGAAGGCCGGATCGGCGCGGGCGGCCCAGGTGTAGATCTGCGCCGGCATGGCCGAGTTCGGGTCGGTGAAGCCCGCGACCAGCCCGTCGGGGTATTGCCGCGCGACGAAGCCGACCATGCCGATCAGCAGCAGCGGCGCGGTTTCCCCCAGCGCCTGCGCGAGGCCGATGATCGTGCCGGTCAGGATCCCGGGCATCGCCAGCGGCAGGACGTGGTGGAACACCGACTGCATCTTGGACGCGCCGACCCCCAGTGCAGCCTGCCGGATCGACGGCGGCACCGCCTTGAGCGCGGCGCGGGTCGAGATGATGATCGTCGGCAGCGTCATCAGCGTCAGCACCAGCCCGCCCACGATCGGCGCGGATTGCGGCAGGTGCATGAACTGGATGAACACGGCAAGGCCCAGGATGCCGAAGACGATCGACGGCACTGCGGCGAGGTTCGAGATGTTGACCTCGATCATGTCGGTGAACCAGTTGCTGGGCGCGAATTCCTCGAGGTAGATCGACGCCGCGACGCCGATGGGCAGCGACAGCAGCAGCACCACCAGCATCATGAAGAACGACCCCACCACGCTGGCGCCGATGCCCGCGCCGCCGGGGTTGTCGACGCCGGAATCCATGCCCGTCAGGAACCCCCAGTTGAACTGCGTCTCGATCAGGCCGCGGTCGCGCATCGCGTCCACGAGGTCGAGGTCGGCCTGCGTCAGGAAGCGCGAATCGAGCAGGTTCTCGCGCGTGACGCGGCCCTTGATGTAGCCGTCGACGCGGCTGGAGACCGGCAGTTCCAGCGTCACGGGCTGGCCCACGCGGTCGGGATCGGCGCGGAAATGGCGGCGGATCGGCGCCCCGGTCTTGCCGATGATGCGCTGCACCGACGCCTCGTCGAAGTCGACGTCGAGCCCGGCCGCGTCGAGCTGGCGGGCCAGCGCCTGGTTGAAGTAACGCGCGTAGACGGCGGTCTTGAGAAGCTGGCTCTCGGCCTCGTCGAACTGCGCCTCGGTCAGCGTGAACTCGACCTCGACGACGGCGTGGCTGAAGGCCGGCGCGCCCGAGCGCACGATCGACACCGCCAGGATGCACAGGAACAGCAGGCCCATGCCGATCGCCGCCGCCCCGTAGAGGCGAAAGCGTCGTTCGGCGGCGTTGCGGCGGCGGGTGCCCGGGTCGGTTCGGTGCAGCGAGGCGCCCTTGCGCGCGCCCTCGGCGCGGTCGGTGGTGGCATCTTTCATTCGTACTGCTCCCGGTATTTGCGCACCACGGCCAGTGCCAGGATGTTCAGGCCCAGCGTGATGACGAACAGGGTCATCCCCAGCGCGAAGGCGACCAGCGCCTCGGGGCTCGAGAAGTCGGCGTCGCCGGTCAGCTGGCTGACGATCTTGGCGGTCACGGTTGTCATCGCGTCGAAGGGGTTGAGCGACAGCCGCGCGGCGGCGCCGGCGCCCAGCACCACGATCATCGTCTCGCCGATGGCGCGGCTGGTGGCCAGAAGGATCGCGCCCACGATGCCCGGCAGCGCGGCGGGCAGGATCACCTTGCGGATCGTCTCGGACTGGGTGGCGCCCAGGCCGTAGCTGCCGTCACGCAGGCTTTGGGGC
>NZ_JBELMH010000150.1:0-3640 GCF_042096055.1 Citreimonas sp.
GCCGCGCGCGGCGGCGCAACGGCTGCCACGGCGCCGCAGCCCGCAGCGTGGCGATAAGGTCGATCCGGCCTTGCGCGGGCGATCCCGGCCGCGACGGCAGCGGCCGCCCGCGCCGGTTCCCCTTGTGCCGCTTGCCCGCGCCGCCCGAACCGGTGCCCTTGGCACGCCCCGGCTGCGCCAGCGCCCGCAACACCTCGGGCGGCAGCATCGCCTTCACGGCCTCGACCAGCATCTCGTTCGGGATCGCCTGGTTGTCCTCTCCCGCATCATCCGGCGCGTCCTCCGGCTGCGGGGCGTCGTCCTGCGGTGCATCCTCAGGCGCGTCGCCAGGTAGCATCGTGGCGCGATGCGCGTAGACCAGCTGTACCGCCAGCGCCAGATCGTCCTGCCCCACCGCGCCGCGACCGGCCAGCGCCGCATTGGCCCGCGCCACCGCCAGCGCCAGCAGCGGTGCTCGCATCGAGCCGATGCCGAACCGCGCTGCCGTCACCGTCAGCGCCGTCACCGCTTCGTCGGGCACCCGCACGGCGTCCAGCCGAGTCCGCGCCTGCGCGATGTTGCGGGCGTCCAGCGCGATTTCGGCGAGGTCCATCGCCCGCAGCCCGCCGAGGTCCAGCGAGAATGCCACCCGCTCGACCAGTGCTGCGGGCGCGCGTTCGTCGGGCTCGGCGCCTTCGTCCAGCAGAATCGCGACGTGGTCGTCGGTGTCCAGCGCCTGCCCCAGCCGCGCGGCAAGTTCCGGCTCGCAGCGCTCGGCCATGCTCAGCAGCAGCACGGCGGGGGCGTCCAGCAGGCCCGCGCTGCGGCGCACCGCACCCGCAGCCAGCGTGGCGGCGATGTCGACGCCGCCATACAGCTGCAGGTCGCCGATCGACGGCGTGATCCGGCGCAGCGGGCGCAGCGCCTCGGGCAGACCCGCAAGGCAGGCGTCGCGCACCGGACCCGCCCGCGCGCGCAGATGCACGCCGCGCAGGCCACCCGGATCGACTGCCAGAAGCGCCAGGGCCAGCTGTCCGGTGACCCAGCTTTCGACCGGGTCCTCGATCATGCCAGCACGTCGTCCGCCATGCGCGTGACGCGGGTCGACGACCCGGCCTCGTCCAGCGGATCGCGGCGCAGCCGGTGCGACAGCGCCATCGGCGCGACCGCGCGCAGGTGGGCACGCGTCACCGCCTGTGCGCCCTCGAACGCGGCCTGCGCGCGGGCGGTGCGCAGCAGCGTCAGCTCGCCCCGCAACCCGTCCGAGCCGAGCGCCACGCAAAGCTGCGCGCAATCGCGCAGCGTCGCATCCGGCGTCGCCACGTCGGCCAGCCGCGCGCGGGCCGCCAGGATCGCCGCGCGCAGCGCGGCATCCTCGGCCGCCCATTTCCGCAGGAACGCCGCGCGGTCGGTGTCGAAGGCGGCGCGCCGGCGGATCACCTCGATCCGCTCCTCGATATCGTCGGGCGAGCGGACCTCGACCGACAGGCCGAACCGATCCAGCAGTTGCGGCCGCAGCTCGCCCTCTTCCGGGTTGCCCGAGCCCACCAGCACGAACCGTGCGTCGTGGCGGATCGACAGGCCCTCGCGCTCGATCACGTTCTCGCCCGATTGCGCCACGTCCAACAGCAGGTCGACGATGTGATCCTCGAGCAGGTTGACCTCGTCGATGTAAAGATACCCGCGGTTGGCGCGCGCCAGCAGCCCCGGCTCGAACGCCTTCACGCCCTGCGTCAACGCGCGCTCGATATCCAGCGCGCCGGTCACGCGGTCCTCGGTCGCGCCCAGCGGAAGGTCCACGACCGGCGTCGGCACCTCGGTCGTGACATCCACGCGTGGATCGGCCCAAGCGGGATGATCCTCCAGCGTCTCGGCGTTCGTCGGGCTTCCTTCGATCACGCGGATCGGTGGCAGCAGCGCGGCCAGCGCGCGCACGGCCGTCGACTTGCCGGTGCCCCGGTCGCCGAAGACCAGAACACCGCCGATGCCGGGATCGACCGCGGTCAGCACCATGGCCTGTTTCATCGCCGCCTGCCCGACGATCGCGGTGAAGGGAAAGGGCTGTTTCATGCGGCTTGCTCCTGCGGGACAAGGGGGCTGCGGCCTTCCCAGCTGCCGGATTCGCCGGCGACGCGGAACCGGGCGTACAATTCCTCGCGGAACCAGCCTTCGTCGCGCACCGCGCGGATCGCGCGGGCATGGGGGCCGTCGCGGCGCGCGAACCGCGCCATCGATTCGGTGTCGGGCCAGATCGAGAAGGTGACCTGGTGCAGCAACGGCACCTCGCCGATGCCGATCTTGAAGATCACGTTCGGGTCGGCGCCGATCACGGCGCTGATATCCGGGACGCGCCGCCAGAAGCGCGTGGCGACGGCCGGGCGCACGGTCGCGCGCGTCAGCGCCGCGATCGGCCCGCGCCCGCTATCGGGCTGCACCATGAAGGGCGCGCACGACGCCCATGCACCACGGGCCGAGATCGGCGTCAGGAAGATGGTCCAGTGCTCGGACGCGCGGCGCCGGTAGCGGCGGTAGAGCGCCGATTGCGCCGTCTGCGCGCGCGCCGTGTCCACGTCGGGCCAGGTGGCGAGGATCGCGTAGACGGCGGTGTCGGGCACCGGGGTGAACCCTTCGCCCGTGCCGGATCCGCACAGCTTCCAGAAGCCGATGCCGGGGATTCGCGGCATCGCCAGACGCGCCGCACCCATCATCCCCAACGCCCAGAGACGGGCGCCGGGACCGGCGAACCGGAACAGGCTGAGGCTGGTGGTCTGCATCGCGCATCCCCGAAGTGTCAGGCAAGTCTGACATATAAAACCGCACATGCCTAGCGATCAACACAATCAGTTCTGCGACAATAGCCATATTGTCAGGCTAGGTTTACATCGCTACGCTCGGCAAACATGACCCGCATGGAATCCAACCTCTCCGCCCGGCCCGCCCACGCCGTCGTCATCGGCGCCGGTCTCGGCGGCCTTGCCTCGGCCATGCGGCTGGGCGCGCGCGGCTACCGCGTCACCGTGATCGACCGGCTGGACGTGCCCGGCGGGCGCGGCTCGGCGATCTGGAAGGACGGGCATCGCTTCGACCTTGGCCCGACGATCGTCACCGTGCCGCAGATATTCAAGGAGCTCTGGGCCGCCTGCGGACGCGACTTCCACGCCGAGGTCGACCTGCGCCCGCTCGATCCGTTCTACGAGATCCGCTGGCCCGACGGCTCGACCTTCCGCGCGCGGCAGGACACGGACGCGATGATCGACGAAGTGCGCCGCCTGTCGCCGGGCGACGTCGCCGGCTACCGCCGCTTCCTGAAGGACAGCGAGGCGCGCTATTGGTTCGGGTTCGAGGACATGGGCCGCCGGTCCATGCACCGCTTCGCCGACCTGCTGCGCGCGATCCCCCGCTTCGTCGCCTTCCGCGCGGACCGCTCGGTCCACGCCCACGCTGCCAGCCGCGTGAAGGATCCGCGCCTGCGCATGGCACTCAGCTTCCATCCGCTGTTCATCGGCGGCGATCCCTTCAACGTCACCTCGATGTACATCCTCGTCAGCCACCTCGAGAAGGAATTCGGCGTGCACTACGCCATGGGTGGCGTGGTCGAGATGGCCCGCCGCATGGCCGCCGTGATCGAGGACCAGGGCGGCCTGATGCGCCTGCGCACCGA
>NZ_JBELMH010000151.1:0-3575 GCF_042096055.1 Citreimonas sp.
AGCCTCGCGCTGCTGGTCAGCTACGAGGACGCCGCGCGCACCTTCGCCGGGCTGCAGCGCATCGTCGTCGACGAGATTCACGCGCTGGCCGAGAGCAAGCGCGGCGACCAGCTGATGCTGGCGCTGGCGCGGCTGCAGAATCTTGCGCCCGGCCTGCGGCGCGTGGGCCTGTCCGCCACGGTCGAGGACCCCGCCGCCATCGCGGCGCTTCTGGCGCGGCACCCCGACCCGTGCGCGATCCTGCACGCCGATCCGGGGCCGGAACCGGACATCCGCATGCTGGTGACCGACGAGGCGCCGCCCTGGTCCGGGGGCGGCGCGAAATACGCCATCCCGGCGGTGCTGGAGGAGGTCAGGCGCCACCGCACCACGCTGATCTTCCACAACACCCGCGCGCAGGCCGAGCTGTTCTTTCACAACCTCTGGCTGGCCAACGAGGAGGCGCTGCCGATCGGCATCCACCATGGGTCGCTCGACCGCGGACAACGGGAAAAGGTCGAGGCGGCGATGGTGCGCGGCGAGTTGCGCGCGATCGTCTGCACGGGCAGCCTCGATCTGGGGATCGACTGGGGCGACGTGGACCTGGTGATCCAGGTGGGCGCGCCGAAGAACGTCAAGCGGCTGGTGCAGCGAATCGGGCGGGCGAACCACCGCTACAACGCGCCAAGCAAGGCGCTTCTGGTTCCCGCGAACCGCTTCGAGGTGGTGGAATGCGTGGCCGCGCTCGAGGCCGCGCGGGCGGGCGAACTGGACGGCGATCCGCGCGGGCCGGGGCCGCGCGACGTGCTGTGCCAGCACATCCTGATCGCGGCGTGTTCGGGGCCGTTCGACGCGGATGCGCTGTTCGAAGAGTTTCGCAGCGCCGGGCCCTATGCCGGGCTGAGCCGCGCGGCCTTCGACGCCTGTCTCGATTTCTGCGCCACGGGCGGCTACGCGCTGCGGGCCTACGACCAGTGGCAGCGGCTGAAACAGCAGCCCGAAGGGCGCTGGGGCCTGCGCGACCCGCGCAGCGCCGTGCGCATCCGTCAGAACATCGGCACGATCCAGGACACCGACACGCTGAAGGTCAAGTGGCGCGGGCGTGGCGGCGCGCCGCTGGGCGAGGTCGAGGAAGGCTTTGCCGCGAGCCTCACGAAGGGCGACACCTTCCTGATCGGCGGGCAGATCGTACGCTACGAGGGCCTGCGCGAACTGGTGGTCGAGGTCACGCGCAATCCCGGCGCCAAGCCCAAGATCGCCACCTTCATGGGCACGAAATTCGCCACCTCGACGCAGCTGTCGGACCGCATCCTGCGCATGTTCCGACAGGACAGCTGGCCCGACCTGCCCGACCACACTGCGCAGTGGCTGGCGCTGCAGCGCGAGGTCAGCCGCCTACCCGAGCCCGGGCGCCTGCTGGTCGAGAGCTTTCCGCATGACGGGCGCGAACAGATGGTCGTCTACGGCTTTGCCGGGCGCAACGCCCAGCAGACCCTGGGCCTGCTGCTGACCAAGCGGATGGAGGAGATGGGCCTCGCCCCCATGGGTTTCGTCAGCACGGATTACGCCACGCTGATCTGGGGGCTCGACGCGGTGATGGACCCGGCGCCGCTGTTCGACCTTGCCGCACTCGAGGACGGGCTGGACACCTGGCTGGCCGGCAACGCGGTGATGAAGCGGACGTTTCGCGCGTCCGCCACCATCGCCGGGCTGATCGAGCGGCAGGTGGGCGGGCAGCGCAAGACCGGGCGGCAGGCGACCATGTCGTCGGACATCCTCTACGACACGCTGCTGAAATACGATCCCGACCACCTGATGCTGCAGATCACCCGCGAGGAGGCGATGCGCGGTCTCGTCGACTTCGACCGCATCCGCGAGATGAAGGCGCGCGTGGGCGACCGGATCGACCACCTGCGGCTGACCCGCGTGACACCGCTGGCCGCGCCGCTGTTCCTGGAGCCCGGGCGGGTGCCGGTGCGCGGGTTGGCGGACGAACGGCTGCTCGAGGAGGAGGTGACGCGGCTGATGGAGGATTCCGGTCTGGCCGAGGTCGATGCAGGGATGTCGAAACCGAAATGGCGGGTGCCGTTCTGACGCATCGTCCGCCCCGAGGTCGGGCTTGCGGGCGCGGGCGCGTTGCGGCAAAGACCAAAGCATGAACGCCCACGCCTTTTCCTTCCACGGTGCGCAGCTTCGCGCCCTGCCCTCCGGTGCGCTGCACTGGCCCGAGCGCTCGGTCCTGATCGTCTCGGACCTGCACCTGGGAAAGGCGGCGCGTCTGTCGGCTGTGGGCGGTGCCGCCCTGCCCCCCTACGAGACGCGCGAGACGCTGTCGCGGCTTGCGGACGATCTGGATGCAACCGACGCTGCCCGCGTGATCTGCCTTGGCGACAGCTTCGATGCCGCGGGCCTGGACGCGCATCTGCCCGAGGATGACCTGCTGTTCATCGCCCGCCTCCAGGCCGGGCGCGACTGGGACTGGATCGAGGGCAACCACGACCCCGGCCCGGTGACCCTGAGCGGTACGCACCGCGCCGATCTGGCGCTGGGGCCGCTGGTCTTCCGGCACATCGCGACGGCGGGTGCCGCGGGCGAGGTTTCGGGCCACTACCACCCCAAGGTGCGGATCAATGCGCGCGGGCGCGGCCTGTCGATGCCGTGTTTCCTGGTCGACGGGAAGCGCTTGGTGATGCCCGCCTTTGGCGCCTATACTGGCGGGCTCTGGACCGACAGCGCGGTGCTCTCGGCGCTGATGGGGGATGGCGCGCAAGCGATCCTGACCGGAAAACGCCCCTGCGCCATCCCGATGCCGCGCCGGATCCCGGCGCGGACCTGACGGGTCCCGTTAGCGGACCCGCTTGAGCATGTAGTTGAGCGCGAAGGGCGACACGACCAGGATCGCCAGCCCGACGATCTGCAGCGTGTCGAGCGGCTGCATGAGGCCGATGGCGATGAGACCCGCGCCCAGCGGCGCGAGCGTCACCAGGATCAGGCTGACGACCGAGGCGAAAAGCTGCCCCTTCGCCCAGCCGGGGGACACGGGCCTGTGGTGCATGCCATAGGCCCAGGCGTAGAGGACAACGGCCGCTAGCAGCAGGGCCACACCCTCGAAGATGTACATGGAAAAGCTCCGACCGGCGCCGCGATCCCGTCCGTCCGACCTCGGACGAAACCCTCGAGTCGCGCGCCGCGCGATCCGGAATATCGGGCGGCGCCGCGAACCGCGCAAGAGGCTCTGGACGCGATATTTCGCAACGCCTAGCGTGGCCGTCATGGACATGGAAACCCGCATCCGCGACAGCTTTGGCCGCCAGACGATGATGGACACGCTGGGCGCGAAAATCGTGTCGGTGGCGTCCGGCGCGGTCGAGATCACAGCACCCATTCTGCCGATCGCGTTGCAGCAGCAGGGCTTCGGTCATGCGGGACTGGCGTTCTCGGTGGGCGACAGCGCGGCGGGCTATTCGGCGCTGAGCATCATGCCCGACGACCAGGAGGTCGTGACGGCCGAGATCCGCATCCACCTGCTGGCGCCCGCGCACGGCGACCTGCTGATCGCGCGCGGCAAGGTCGTCAAGCCGGGGCGCCGGCTGGTG
>NZ_JBELMH010000152.1:0-3566 GCF_042096055.1 Citreimonas sp.
CTGCGCACGTGGCGCGGTTTAGCCGCGAACGGGCGGCCGCGCAACGGCGCCCGCCCCCTTCGCATTGGCAAAAATACTTTGGCGCGCACTGGCCCCGAGCGGGTCAGCAGGGGCAGACCCCCGTGTCGTGACGTCGGACCTCAGCCCAGCTTGCGCAGGTAGGTCCAGGTCGGCACCGTCGCCTGGCGCGAGACGCTGAACGCCTCGGCGTCGCCGATGTAGTCGAAGCCGCAATGCACCAGCACCCGCGCCGAGGCGGGGTTGTCCTGGAAGACGCTGGCGAACAGCGTGCACGAGCCCAGCGGGTTCGCCTCGATCATCGCCATCACCGCCTCGGACGCGAGGCCGGTGTTCCACGCCGGCGGCGCGACCCAGTAGCCGATCTCGGCCTGGCCGTGATCCATCGGCGTCAGCGCGATCGTGCCCAGCAGTTCGTCGCCGCCGATCTTGGTGGCGTCCATCGCCCAGACGCTGTCGACGCGATCGGCCCGCAGGCTGCGCGCGACGAACGCCTCGGACGCGCCGGGCGGCAACGGGTGCGGGATCGACCGCGTCATCCGCGCCACGCGCTCGTCCCCCGCGTAGAGGTCCAGCAGACCGATATCCGACCGCCGCAGCGGCCGCAGGTCGAACCGCTCGGTCGCGACGACCGGCTGGTCCTGAACGATCCCGAGACCCATGTGCACTCTCCTCCTGGTGCGGCGGGGTCGGCCGCGCGCGGCACAAGCCCGGCGCCTTGGCCACCACCGATGTGGGTATGTCGTCCGCGACCACCATCAAAACCGAAGGGGACCGGCGTTCCGCCGATCCCCTCGTGACGTGTCGCGGATTGTCGGCGCTTATTCTGCGGCTTCGGCCATCGGCAGCACGGAAATGAAGGTGCGACCCTTCAGACCCTTGTGGAAGGTCACGGCGCCCTGCTCGGTCGCGAAGATGGTGTGATCCTTGCCCATGCCGACGCCTTCGCCCGGCCAGAACTTGGTGCCGCGCTGGCGCACGATGATGTTGCCCGGCGTGGCCGCCTGGCCGCCGTACAGCTTGACGCCCAGTCGGCGCCCGGCCGAGTCGCGTCCGTTGCGGGAGGAACCGCCTGCTTTCTTATGTGCCATTGGTCTTTCTCCTTAGCCTTTGGCCAGCTCGTTGGCCTGCTCGACCCACTCGGGCTTGACCTTGGTCGCCTCGAACGTCTCGGGGTCGACCTTGGCAAGCTCGGCGTAGGTGGTGATGCCGGCTTCGTTGAGTTTCTTGGCGGCGGCGGGACCGACACCGGTGATCTTCGTCAGGTCGTCGCCCTCGGACGCGGCCGCCTTGGGGGCGGCTGCCTTCGGAGCCGCGGCCTTCTTCGGTGCCTCGGCCTTCGCAGCCGGAGCGGCCGAGCCACCCTTGACCGAACCGGCACCGATGGCGGCCTTGACGCCGCTCTTGTCGGCACCCTCGGCGAGGATCTCGGTCACGCGGATCAGCGTCAGCGACTGGCGGTGGCCCTTCGTGCGCTGCGAGCCGTGCTTGCGGCGGCGCTTGACGAAGTGGATCAGCTTCTCGCCGCGGATCTGGTCGATCACCTCGGCCTGGACGGCCGCGCCGGCCACCGTGGGTGCGCCCAGAACGGTCTTGTCGCCGCCCAGCATCAGGACGTCGTTGAACTGGATGGTCTCGCCTGCGTCTGCGGCCAGCTTCTCGATCCGGAGCGTGTCGCCCTGCTGGACCTTGTACTGCTTGCCGCCGGTTTTCATCACCGCGAACATTGCGTGTCTTTCCTTCTCTCTTCTCGCGTTCTTCGGCCCCTGCCCCGGCAGGTGTCGTGGCCGGCTGTCCCGGCCGCCTGGAACGGCGCGCCCCGTCGGGGCGATGGTGATGGCCCTTGGGTGGACCTGGTTGTGTGACCCGTCGGGGCCGTGTTCGGTGCCCCTGTCGGGGCGGCGCGGCTGCCCGGCCGGGCAGTGCCGCATTACGCGATCGGCGGATGCCCAGGGGCCCCGCGTCTCGTCGCGCGCTTATGCAGGGGGCACCCCGCCTTGTCAAGCAGGCGCCGGGGCGCTCCGGCCTACAATTCCTGCACGCTCATCTGGCGCGCCGCGGCAAGGCCCAGGGCGTACGAGATGTCGTCGTACATGGCGTTGAACGCCTCGAACAGCGCCGCGTTCAGCGCGCGGCCCGCATCGGTTTCGGCAAGGTCGACGTACTCGGCCAGCGCGTCAGCCTCGAGCGGGCGGTAGGCCATCAGCAGGAAGCCGTAGACCCATTCGCGTGTGTCGGCGCGGGTCTCCTCCTCGGTGCTCCAGACCTCGCGCAGGATCTCGTCCTCGCTCATGGCGATGGCGCCGCCGTCGACCAGCCCCGAGTAGAATCGCAGCGACGAGTTCAGCGCGCCGGCCACGTTCGCCTCGACCAGGTCGCCGGCCTCGACGAAACGCTCGATCCGGTCGAGCCGCGTGTCGTCTTCGTCTAGCGCGAGCTCGAGGTACCGCTCGCGCGCGGCCTCCTCGACCGCGTCGTCGATCAGCGCCTCGCGCGCCGCGATCTCGAGCGAGACGATCTCGCGCCCGTCCGCGCCGTCAAAATACGCGATCAGAGGTTCGACCGCATCTTCGTCGATGGCGGCGGTGAAGCGCGCCTCGACCAGCGATTCCATGCGTTCGGTGTCGTAGATCTCCTCGAGCAGGTCGGTCCAGCCGGCGCCCGCGTTGGGCCCCAGCATGTCGGCGCCCAGCTCCTGCCCGTAGGCGAGCCCCTCGAGGCGCATGACCGCCAGCAGGTCATCCAGCCGCAGCAGATCGTAGAGATCGCGCGCGTCCTGCGCACGGGCGGGAAGCGCGGCGCACAGCGCCAGCGCGAGAACGGTGAATCGGACGGACATCGAAGCTCCTGCATGCGACCCGCGAAAGGTAGACCCGCCCCCGGGCATTTCCAAGGCCCCCGGCGCGCCGATCGCACCGCCCGGCACGGACGGCGCGAAAAGGCGCAAATTCGCTGTTGCGCCCCCCGCGCCAAGGCGATACATGCCCGCCAGACCCCCGCGGAGAGGTGCCGGAGTGGTCGAACGGGGCGGTCTCGAAAACCGTTGACCCTTCACGGGGTCCCAGGGTTCGAATCCCTGTCTCTCCGCCACTTACTTGCCAAAGCGCATGTACTGGCACAGTTCGGACCCGTTGCTTCCGGCGTCTGGTCAGGGCGCATCCGGGAAAACCCGGTCGCTTAAACGTGCAAGCGATCCATCGACCGGACCGGCTTGCCGAAGCGACTGACATTGTCGTGCACAGGAGGTCACGGTCGCACAGCCTCCGAAGCTTGGCCCATGTCGATCCTGCTCCACACTGTTGCCGCTCCGATCCGCGCCTGCTAGCGTCGCCTCCGAATCCGTTGGGGTGCCCAATCCAGGGCTGAGAGGCGAAAGCCAACCCATCGAACCTGATCCGGACAATACCGGCGTAGGGAACGGAGCATGATCTGACGCGCCCCTTGGTGGCCGTCCTGTCGTCCTCCCCCTTTTCGTCGGTGGGAGAAGCGACGATGCCGATACCATCCGCCCTGACGATCGCGGGCTCCGACAGCGGGGGCGGCGCGGG
>NZ_JBELMH010000153.1:0-3534 GCF_042096055.1 Citreimonas sp.
CAGCATACAGGTGCGCGCCCGCAATTCCAGCACTCGCGGCGCGCGTGGCGGGCGGGCAGGGGCGGCGTGTCGGGCACGGGGGGCTTGGAAAAGCCGCGCGGGCGGCACATCTTTCCTCCAGGTCCACCCGTGAACGAAGGCAAGGAACACCGCCATGGCCGGAGGCTGGAGCCGCGACGGCGCGGTCAGCGAACAGATCGAGGCGAGCATCGCCGAGGAACTCGAGCGCATGCGCGCGCGCCGCGCGCCCGCGGGCGAAAGCCTGACCCATTGCGCCGATTGCGAAGAGCCGATCCCCGAAGCGCGCCGCACCGCGATCCCGGGCGTGAAGCTCTGCGTCGATTGCGCGGCCGAGCGCCAGGGGATCCAGGCCCGTCGCGGCGGCATCAACCGGCGCGGCTCGAAGGACAGCCAGCTGAAGTGAGTGTTCGGTCGCTGGTCGCGCGGCCCGCGGACGCGATTTCAGTCCCGATTCCGGGCCTCGCCAATCACGCACCCGCACGCCGTCAGCGAGACCCAAGTATTGACGGAAGGTTAATCCGTCTCTGTAACCCATTGAAATTGCGTGCGCGGAAACATGTCCCATCGTGGGACACCCGCAATCGTCCCGTGCGGCTTCGGCCCTCCGCCCGCGTCCGGGCGCCCGCCCGAGCCCGGCCGCCACAGGCGGCGGGGCGAGACATCGGCGCGCGGCCCGCTAGGGCCGCGCTCGATTCAGCTCACGCGCGGCGCCACCGGGCCGCGCCCCGGCGGATCACTTCTCCATCGCCTCCAGCTCGTCGATGAAGCCCTCGATCATCGACAGCCCCTTGTCCCAGAACTTCGGGTCCGTCGCGTCCAGCCCGAACGGCGCCAGAAGCTCGGTGTGGTGCTTCGACCCGCCCGCTTTGAGCATGTCGAAATACTTGTCCTGGAACCCTTCGGGCGCGTCGCGATACGCGGCATAGAGCGCGTTCACCAGCCCGTCGCCGAAGGCGTAGGCGTAGACGTAGAAGGGCGAGTGCACGAAGTGCGGGATGTAGGCCCAGAAGGTCTCGTACCCTTCCATGTAGTCGAACGCGGGCCCAAGGCTTTCGGCCTGCACCGACATCCACAGCGCGTTGATGTCGTCCGGCGTCAGCTCGCCGCCGCGGCGCGCCTCGTGCAGCTTGCACTCGAAATCGTAGAACGCGATCTGGCGCACGACCGTGTTGATCATGTCCTCGACCTTGCCGGCGAGCAGCACCTTGCGCTCGTTCTGGTCCTTGGCCTTGTCGAGCAGCTTGCGGAAGGTCAGCATCTCGCCGAACACGCTCGCCGTCTCGGCCAGCGTCAGCGGGGTCGAGGCGAGCATCTCGCCCTGGTCGGACGCCAGCACCTGGTGCACGCCGTGGCCCAGCTCGTGCGCCAGGGTCATCACGTCCCGCGGCTTGCCGAGGTAGTTGAGCATCACGTACGGATGCACGTCCGTCACCGTGGGATGCGCGAAGGCGCCCGGCGCCTTGCCCGGCTTCACAGCCGCGTCGATCCAGCCCTTGTCGAAGAACGGCGTCGCGATCTCGGCCATGCGCGGATCGAACTCGGCATAGGCGTTCATCACCGTCTCGCGCGCCTCGGGCCAGGTCACCGTGCGCGGCGTGTCCATCGGCAGCGGCGCGTTGCGGTCCCAGACCTGCATCCGGTCCAGTCCCAGCCACTTCTGCTTGAGCGCGTAGTACCGGTGCGACAGCCGCGGATAGGCCGCCACGACCGCGTCGCGCAGCGCCTGGACCACCTCGGCCTCGACGTCGTTCGACAGGTGACGCGCGGCCTGCGCGCTGGGCATGCCGCGCCAGCGGTCCATGATCTGCTTTTCCTTGGCCTGGGTGTTGTGCACCCGGGCGAAGGTCCGCACCCTCTCTGAGAACACCCGCGCCAGCTCGCGCGCGGCGGCCTCGCGCTTGGCGCGGTCGGGGTCAGTGAGGTAGTTGAGCGTCCCCTCGATGCCCAGTTCCTCGCCGTCGACCTCGAAGGTGAGGCCGGCGATGGTCTCGTCGAAGAGCCGCTCCCACGCGTCGCCGACGACGCCGAGGTCGTGCAGGAACTTCTCGAGCTCGTCCGACAGCTGGTAGGGCTTCATCGCCCGGATGCGCCGCAGCGCCGGGCGATAGCGCGCAAGGTCCGTGTCCGCGGACAGCCAGCCCTCGATGGTGGCATCGTCGATGCGGTTAAGCTCGAGCGTGAAGAACACCAGCGACGTGGTGTAGGTGGTGATTTTCTCCTGCGCATCGGACAGGAACTTCGCGCGCTCGGAGTCGGTGGTCAGCTGGTAGTAGCGCAGCCCGGCATAAGACATGATGCGCCCGGCGACGCTTTCGATGCGTTCATGCCGGCGGATGACGTCCAGAAACGCGGCCGCGTCCAGCGTGGCCAGCTTGCCCTCGTAATCCTCGGCGAAGCTCTGGCAGGCCTGTTCCAGCCAGTCGAGATCGCGCTTGAGCTCGGGCGCGTCGGGGGCGGCGTAGAGATCGCTCAGATCCCATTCCGGCAGGTCGCCCAGGTCGCGACCGCCGCGGGTGGCATCGGCATCGCGGACGGGAAAGGGTAGCTGGAACATCGCAAGGACCTCGTCGATTGGGGCGCGCGGTTGGCCGCTTGGCAGACTTAGACCGTGCGGGGCGCGGGGACAACCGCGGGCCGGGCAGGTGCCGGTGCCGTGGTCCGGCGGCCAGGTTGCGCGACATCGGGCGCAATTCGCGCAAGCCGTCGTCGATTTCAGGTGCGAAAACGGAATCTTAAGGGCATCGTGGCGATAAGACGGTGGTTGTTACTGGTATCCGGGTGATCCTGGCATGAACGATAGTCCGACGCCCTGCGCAGGTTGCCGCAACGGAGAGATGTTCCAGCACCCGATCTCGATGGCGTTCCAGCCGATCGTGTCGGTGTCTCAGCAGTGCGTGCACGCGCACGAGGCGCTGGTGCGGGGCGCGGACGGCGCCGGCGCGGCCTCGGTCTTCGCCCAGGTGGACGAGACGACGCGCTACGCCTTCGACCAGACCTGCCGCGCCACGGCAATCGGCCTCGCCCAGCGTCTGGAACTGGCGCAAAGCGGCGCGCTGCTGTCGATCAACTTCCTGCCAAACGCCGTCTACGATCCCCGCGCCTGCATTCGCGTGACGCTGAAGGCGGCGGAAGAGGCCGGCTTTCCCGTCGACCGCATCATGTTCGAATTCACCGAATCCGAACGGGTCAACCCGGCCCACCTGCTGGGGATCCTGCAGCATTACCGCGCGCTGGGTTTTCTGACCGCGATTGACGATTTCGGCGCGGGCTACGCCGGCACCGGGCTGCTCGTCGATTTCGTGCCCGACGTGGTCAAGCTTGACATGCACCTGATCCGCAACGCCGATCAGTGCGACCACAGGCGCATCGTGCTGCGCCACACGGTCGGGATGCTGCAGGATCTCGGAGTGACCGTCGTGGGCGAGGGGGTCGAGACGCTGGGCGAATACGAGGTGCTGCGCGAGGTGGGCGTCGACCTGATGCAGGGCTACCTTTTCGCCGCGCCGCTGTTCG
>NZ_JBELMH010000154.1:0-3470 GCF_042096055.1 Citreimonas sp.
TATCATCGACCGTGCCGATCGGGATCTTGCCACCGGGATAGGGCTGGATCGTGCCCTTGTCGTTGATCCCTCCGAATATGAACAGGTAGTCGGGCGCGTAGTGCTTCACGTCTTCGGCCCGTTTGTAGATCGACTGCAAGGCCCCCGCGCCGCTCGTGCCCTGGTTCTCGATGGGCAGCAATGTCGAGCCGCCGAGCGCAATGTCGCGGTATCCATCGAGACGCAGGCCCACGTCGATGAACCCGTATTTATTGATCAGCGGCGGCTGCCACGGCTTGTTCACCGACATGCTGTCGCCGAGGAAGCCCACGCGCTTGTTGTTATAGCGCGTGTCGCCTTGGATTTCCCAATGGTTGACCGTGTTCAGCAGCCAAGGCGCGCGGGTCTTGGAAATGTAGTAGATGAAGGGGCTGACCCAGAACGTGCCGAGATCATTGGTGGAGAACGGAACGCTATAGGCCGAAGTGCCGCTATCCGAGGCGTGAGGCGCCTCAAACTCCATCAGCCGGATTTCGCCAGCCTTGAATTTTAAATTGTGCTGGGTGGCTCCGATGTCGATGCGGAGCGACATGTCCACGTCGCACTTGATCTGGAACGCGATCTGCATCGTCTCGCCGGCTTTCACGACATAGCCATTAAAGGTGTGAAAATACACCCGAGCCTTCTCGTAGCCGGTCGACACGTCGCTGACCGTGGTCTTCACCGACCGCCTGATGTTGGGAAACACGGACGTGTCGTCATAGACCGACACCGCGCTCCCATTGGCATTGACGTTGGTATAGCCGTTATCGCCCTCACTTCGGCGCACCAGCAGCGGGTCGTTGAACATGTTCTTCGGGCGACCGACCTGTTTCTTGTAGGCCGAGGCCATGAACTTGTCGCGCACCTCGTCAGGCGTGATCCCCCGCATGTCGCGCAGGGTCCGCACCGCGCCGCGGTAGATGATGAGCGGGCTGATCCACAGCTTGTCGCCCTCGGCGAAGGTGCCGGGGTTCTGACGAATCTCGAAAGCGTAATTCGTGGCGGTCGTGATGGTCTTCTGGATCTGGATCAGCTTGGTTTCACCCGCCGCGAAGCTGTAGCTCACGCCGTGGATGTTGAAGCTGGCCGCCTTGCTGGACTTGGCGAAGAAGGCGAACACGGTGTCGCCAGCCTCAAACGCCGCCGGGATCGCGTATTTGGTCACGCGCACCGCGCCCATCCATGTGCTGGTTGTCGCCACGCCGGTGAGGCACAGGGAGGGGCCGAACACGCCCTCGAACACCTTCCCCGTGTCGAGCGACCGCGTGGGAGTCGAACCCGCGTACTCGATCAGGTATTCGGACATGCCTCGCTTGGCGAAATCAAGATCGTCGAACAGGTTCGGGAACAGGCTGACGCCCGGCGTGGTGGCCTGCGACTTCGACAGTATCTCGACGGATGGGGCCGACGACACGCGGGTCGCCGTGCCGGAATCGTTGCGGTAGATGTCGAACGCGATGTCGGCGGATACATTCTCGACCTTGAACTGCTGACCCGAGGACGTCGCCGCAAGACCCGCCGTGGTCGTGGCGTAAACGGGATCGGCTGCGAAGGCCTGCGCCTCAAGGGCATCCGTGCGCGCGTCCAGCGCCTCGAGCGCCGCCTTCAGAGGCAACCGCGCCACCTCGACCGCCGAGCCGGCGCTGTCGCGGTAGAGGACCAGGTCGGATCCGCTGCGCACCGAAAAGCCGCCACCATTCGCGGTGCTCGACAGCCCGGCGGCCGTGCTGTCATACACCGGGTATCCCAGCGCCGAAGCGGTCGTGAGCGCATCGACGATGCGCTCGAGCACGTCGACGCCCAGCAGCGTCCGGGTTTCGTCTGTCGTCTTGTAATCGGCCATCTTGGGCGCTCCGTCAGGTAATGGTTTGAGAGACAGGCCCGGCGTCGGTCGCGCTCTTCTTGCCAGAGACGTTGATCGAGCGCGCGGTCCAGCCGAAGCTGCCCGGCCCGGGGCTGTCGAAGAAGGCGATCGCCGTGCCCGGCGCGTCGAAGAAGGTGCCGACCTCGACCCCGTCGCGGTAGACGATGGTCTTCCACAGGCCGGGGCTCGTGCTCGTGACGAGCGAGACACGGGCGGATCCGCCGCCCTCGTCGCTCACCACGAGATCGGTCGGCGCGGCGGGGGCGCTGGCATCGGCCGAGGCGGTCACGCCGGTGACCACCGCCCAATCGCCGCGGCGCTCGTCGGAAGTCTCGAACGCGAGCCGCAGATCGTAGTCCGCGCCGTCATCGAGCGGCGTGATCAGCGCCGAGGTGGCCGAGCCCGGCAGCGGCCAGGCCTCCCAGGCATCGCTGCCCGCGGGGGCGTATTGCGCCACCGGCGACAGCGCGTCCGACTCGGGCGCGTCCCATTGCAGGCCGATCCCCGCCGTGAAGCCGTTCTGCGCGGTGCGGCGCCCGGCGCCGGCGGCGGCGAAATTCGCCGGGACCGGCAGGCCCGCGGAGGTATCAGGCTCGGGCAGCGCCACCGGCGCCGGCTCCTCGGCCACCGACCAGGACAGCGCCGCCGGGTCGAAGCTGCGCAGCTGCAGCACCACCTGGCCGCTGGCCAGATCGATGCGGTAGCGCTGGATCCGCCAGACCACCGCCGGCAGCTCGGGCATGTCGATCGATACGTAGCGCTCGTAGACCGCCCGCATCGCCGAGGGCTTGCAGGCCAGCGTCAGCAGGTGGCGCGGGTTGTCGGCCTCGATCCGGTGCTTGGCGCAGCGCCCGCCCTGCCCCGCGCTCGGCGCAAAGGACAGGTCGAGCTGCGGCCCGACCGCGATCTGGCCGTTGTCGGCCTCGCGCGCCGCGTCGACCCAGGCCTCGCCGGTGGTCTGCTGATAGCCCAGCCCCGGATCGGTGTAGACCCAGGGCAGTTCGGTGTAGCGATCGAGCCGGTCCTGCCCCGCCTCCCAGCTTTGCAGGTCGATGATCTCGGCCTCACCGATCGTCACCGCCGGCTCGCGCCACTTGCCGACATGCACGCCGATCTTGCCCGAAGGCAGCAGCTGCACGTCGCCGTTGCAGGCGTCGAGCATCCGGCGCAGCACGTCGCCGGGCTTTTCCGACAGCGCGTAGCTGCCCGCCAGGCGATAGCGCGGCTCGGTGCCGCCCGCCGCCAGCGGGATCGCGTCGTCGGCATCATCGGCCGCGCCCGCCAGCATCGCGTCGTCGACCATGCCCGCGAGGTTGAAGCCGTCCGGATGCTCGATCAGGTCGGCCAGCGCCAGCGCCGCGTTGTCGGAATAGGCGGTCAGGCCGGTGCGTGGGTCGCGCAGCTTGGAGGTGCGGGCCACGATCTCGATCTCGGGCGGGCGCCCGTTCGGATAGACCGATCGGAAATCCTCGGCCGCAACCTGATTGGAGGCCAGCAGCGTTGACCAGATCCCGTCGAGCCGATGCGTGGCGTCGAAGGCGGGCCAGCGGTTCTCGATCACCTGGTAATGGGTCGACGGCACCTG
>NZ_JBELMH010000155.1:0-3463 GCF_042096055.1 Citreimonas sp.
TCAGCTTGCGCAGGCCGGCGAGGCTCATGACCTGGAAGCCGCCCGAGTCCGTCAGTATCGGCCCGTCCCAGTTCATGAAGCGGTGCAGCCCGCCCAGCCGGTCGACGCGCTCGGCGCCGGGGCGCAGCATCAGGTGGTACGTGTTGCCCAGCAGGATGTCTGCGCCCGTCTCGCGCACGCTTTCGGGCATCATGCCCTTCACCGTGGCGGCGGTGCCTACGGGCATGAAGGCCGGCGTGCGGATCGTGCCGCGCGGGGTGGTGATGGCGCCGGTGCGCGCGCGCCCGTCGCGGGCGGAGATCCGGAAATCGGTGGTTGGCATGGCGGTCCTCGGCGGGCGTGGCGTAGCACCTCCCCTGCCATTCCGCCGCCCCTCGCGCAAGCGCGGCGCGGCGGCAGGCGTGCGCGGCGATGCGGCGGCAGGCGTGCGCGGCGATCTTGTGCACGGCGCGGTCAGGCGACAGAGTGACCGCATGGCATCCCGCGCGCGCATCCCGTCCCCATGACCCGCTGGGGCCTCGTCACCACGGTCAAGGCGCCGGCGGACGCGATGCTGGACTTCGCCGCCTGGCACCTCGCGCAGGGCGCGGCGCGACTGCTGATCTACCTCGACGACCCCACGGGCCACCCGGCGCCGCCCGCGCTTGCCGCGCATCCCGCGGTCACGCTGACCGCCTGCGACGACACCTATTGGCGCGCCCGCGGGTTCCGGCCGACGAAGCACCAGGTCCGCCAGTGCGCCAACGCCAACCACGCGCTGGCCGGCGCGGACGGCCTCGACTGGCTGGGCCACGTGGACGTGGACGAGTTCCTGCTGCCCGCCGCCGACGCGCCCCCGCTTGGCGCGCAACTGGCCGCCCTGCCCCGCAACGCGCTATGCGCGCGCATCCGCCCGGTCGAGGCGCTGGCCCCCGCGCCCGGTGCGGACGCGTCGGTGCGTCACTTCAAGGCGCTGCATCCGGACCGCGCCAGCCGTGATCGCGCCGCGCGCGCCTGCTTCCCGCGCTGGGGCGCGCACCTGGCCGGCGGCTTCCTCAGCCACGTCGCGGGCAAGCTCTTCGTCCGCCCGGACGCCGGGCCGTGGGACTTGCGCATCCACAACGCGCGACGGGGCGAGCAACAGAACCCCGGCGAGGTCACGCTTGCAGGTACCGAGCTCGGCCATTTCCACGCGACAGACTGGGCGCATTTCCGCGACGCGCTGGCCTTCCGCCTGGACCGTGGCTCGTACCGGGCCGAGCTGCGCCCGCCCATGCGCCGCGAGGGCGCGCCGCGCCTGCACGACCTGCTGGGCACCCTGCGCGACACCGAGGGCGAGCCCGGCCTGCGCGCCTTCTTCGACGAGGTCTGCACCGCCACGCCGGCGCTCTGCGACCGGCTGGACGGGCACGGACTGCTGCGCCGCCATCGCATGGACCTGGCGGGCCTGCGCGCCGCACATTTCCCGCCGCGAACCCCAGAAGCCGCCCGCGACGCTACGGAAGCGGCCGAAATGGGCCGCATCGGCCCCGCGAAAGGGCCTGTCGATTGACGTTGGCGCATTATTTCCCTACGTAGCGCACAGGGTCGCGATGCGACGTCACGCAGGGCCACCCGGGCCCGACCCGAAGCCAGCCGCGCGGGCCGTGTCAGTGTCCGCTTTGAACGGACGCATATGACAAAATTCTCTGATCTGAATCTCAGCCCCAAGGTGCTCAAGGCCGTCGAGGAAGCCGGCTACGAGACGCCGACCCCGATCCAGTCGGGCGCCATCCCGCCCGCCCTCGAAGGGCGCGACGTTCTGGGGATCGCACAGACCGGCACCGGCAAGACCGCCGGCTTCACCCTGCCGATGATCTCGATGCTCGCCCGCGGCCGCGCCCGCGCGCGGATGCCGCGCAGCCTGGTGCTGTGCCCGACGCGCGAACTCGCCGCGCAGGTGGCCGAGAACTTCGACACCTATTCCAAGCACGTGAAGCTGACCAAGGCGCTGCTGATCGGCGGCGTGTCCTTCAAGGAACAGGACGTGCTGATCGACAAGGGCGTCGACGTCCTGATCGCGACGCCCGGCCGCCTGCTCGACCATTTCGAGCGGGGCAAGCTGATCCTGAACGACGTCAAGATCATGGTCGTGGACGAAGCCGACCGCATGCTCGACATGGGCTTCATCCCCGACATCGAGCGGATCTTCAACCTGACGCCGATGACGCGCCAGACGCTGTTCTTCTCGGCCACCATGGCGCCCGAGATCGAGCGCATCACCAACACGTTCCTCAACAACCCCGCGCGGATCGAGGTCGCCCGCCAGGCCACCGCGTCCGAGACGATCGAACAGGGCGTCGTGGTGGTGAAACCCTCGCGCAAGGACCGCGAGGCGGGCGAGAAGCGCGCCGTGCTGCGCGCGCTGATCGACGCCGAGGGCGAGGCCTGCACCAACGCCATCGTGTTCTGCAACCGCAAGGTCGACGTCGACATCGTCTCGAAGAGCCTCAAGAAGAACGGCTATGACGCGGCGGCGATCCACGGCGATCTGGACCAGTCGCAGCGCACCCGCACGCTTGACGGCTTCCGCAACGGCGAGTTGCGCATTTTGGTGGCCTCTGACGTGGCCGCGCGCGGCCTCGACGTGCCGGCCGTCAGCCACGTGTTCAACTACGACGTGCCCAGCCACGCCGAGGATTACGTGCACCGCATCGGCCGCACCGGCCGCGCCGGGCGCGAGGGCAAGGCCTTCACCATCAGCACGCCGCGCGACGACAAGTATCTCGACGCGGTCGAGAAGCTGCTGCAGAAGCCGATCCCGCGCGTCGCCAATCCGCTGGGCGAACCCGCCGAGCCGGCCGACGCGGCCGCCCCCGAGGCCGACGCGCCCGAGGCGAAGCCCGCCCGCACGCGCACCCGGACCCGCCGCAGCCGCGGAGGCGACGACAAGCCCAAGGCCGAAGCAGCCGCGACCGAGGCGCCGGTCGCCGACGCGACGCCGGCCGAGAACACTGCAGCCGAAGCCCCCGCGGCGGAGGCGCCCGCGGCCGAGGCGCCCAAGCGCAGCCGGCGCAAGCCCGCGCCGAAGACCGACAAGGCACCGGCCGAGGCCGCACCGGCTCGGGACGAGGCCGCCCCCGCGCCCCAGGCGAATGACAACACCCCCGAGGCACCTCGCGACGAGACGCTCGACCGGCCCGCACGCGGCGGCCGCCCGGCACGCGGCGGTCGTGGCAACGCACGGCGCGAACCCGGCGACATGCGCGCCGAGGACGTGCCCGTGATGAACAACAAGGGCAACACCGTTGGCATGGGCGAGCACATGCCCGAGTTCATCGCCCTCAGCTTCGAGGAGCGGCGCGCCGGCTGAGCGCACCGCCGCGACAGGCGAACATGAAAAAAGCCGCCCCGATCCGGGGCGGCTTTCGTGTTTCGGACACCGCGCTCGGTCTCAGTCCTCGAGCTTGGCGTCCATCGTGATTTCGGCGGTCAGCAGCTTCGA
>NZ_JBELMH010000156.1:0-3434 GCF_042096055.1 Citreimonas sp.
CAGGGCGGCGAATGCGACCTGCAGGACCAGGCGATGGCCTACGGCGTCGACTTCAGCCGCTACCGCGAACCCAAGCGCGCGACCGAGGATCTCGACCTCGGCCCGCTGGTCGAGACGCACATGACGCGCTGCATCTCCTGCACCCGTTGCGTGCGCTTCACCACCGAGGTCGCGGGCATCAGCCAGATGGGCCAGACCGGACGCGGCGAGGATGCCGAGATCACGTCCTACCTGGGCGAGACGCTGAACTCGAACCTGCAGGGCAACATCATCGACCTGTGCCCGGTGGGCGCGCTGGTCTCGAAGCCCTACGCCTTCACCGCGCGTCCGTGGGAGCTGGGCAAGACCGAGACCATCGACGTGATGGACGCGCTCGGCAGCTCGATCCGCGTGGACACGAAGGGGCGCGAGGTCATGCGCATCCTGCCGCGCAACCATGACGGCACCAACGAGGAATGGATCTCGGACAAGACGCGCTTCGTCTGGGACGGGCTGCGCCGCCAGCGGCTGGATCGTCCTTACGTGCGCGACAACGGCAAGCTGCGCCCGGCGACCTGGCCCGAGGCGCTGACCCGCGCGACCGAGGCGATCCGCGGCGCGAAATCGCTGGCCGGCATCGTTGGCGACCTCGCTCCGGTCGAGGCGGTGTTCAGCCTCAAGCAGCTGATCGAGGGGCAGGGCGGCGTGGTCGAATCGCGCACCGACGGCGCACGCCTGCCCGCCGGCAACCGCAGCGCCTATGTCGGCAACGTGGCGGTCGAGGACCTGGACACCGCGCGTGACATCATCCTGATCGGCACCGATCCGGCTGTCGAGGCGCCGGTGCTCAACGCGCGCATCCGCAAGGCGTGGATCAACGGCGCGACCGTGCAGCGCGTCGGCCCCGTCAGCGACCTGACCTACGACGTGGTCGAACTGGGCGCGGGGCGTGATGCTCTGGCCTCGCTCGACGCGCCCGAGGACGCGATCGTCGTGGTGGGCATGGGCGCGCTGCGCGAGGCCGACGGCGCCGCCGTGCTGGCCAAGGCCATGAGCCTGACCGGCCGGATGCTGGTGCTGCACAACGCCGCCGCCCGCGTGGGCGCGCTGGACGTGGGCGCCGTGACCGAGGGCGGCATGGACGCGGTCGGAAAGGCCGACGTGATCTACAACCTCGGCGCCGACGAGGTCGAGATCGCGCCGGGCGCCACGGTGATCTACCAGGGCAGCCATGGCGACCGCGGCGCGCATCGCGCCGACATCATCCTGCCGGCCGCCGCCTACACCGAAGAGCAGGGCCTATTCGTCAACACCGAAGGGCGTCCGCAGCTTGCCCTGCGCGCGGGCTTCGCGCCCGGCGAGGCCAAGGAGAACTGGGCCATCCTGCGCGCGCTCTCGGCCGAGCTGGGCGCGACCCAGCCCTGGGACAGCCTGGCGCAGCTGCGCCAGAAGCTGGTCGAGGCGGTGCCGCACCTGGCCGAGGTCGACTCGGTCCCGGAAAGCGACTGGCAGCCGCTCGATCAGGCGGCTCTGGGCGACGCGTCGTTCCGCTACGCCATCGGCGATTTCTACCTGACGAACCCGATCGCGCGCGCGTCCGAGCTGATGGCCGACCTGTCGCGCCGCGCGAAGGAGCGCGCCGAGACGCCGCTGGCGGCGGAGTAATCCATGCCGCCGCGGTTCATCCCGGCGCTGGCGGTCCTGCTGGCGGCCACGGCCTGCGCCCCCGCGCAGGACGTCTACGCCGCGCCGCTCGAGGCCGAGTACCTGGGCGTGAAGACCCGGCTGCTGGACGGCGACCTGGTCAACTTCCACGTCGAGATGCGCGGCGCCCGGGGGCCGCGCGACGTCGAGGATTACGCCGAATGCGCCGCCGCGCAGTACACCCTGATCCGGGGCTACGGCTTTACGCGGCATTTGCGCACGAATGTGGACGAAGAGGGTGGCCTCTGGCGGGCGGATGCGATTTACACCATCTCGCCGGCGCTGCCCCGCGGGCTGAAGACCATCGACGCCGAGGTGGTCTCCAGCGCCTGCACCGAAAACGCGATACCGATGGTATGAGGTCCCGATGGGAGAGTTCCTGACCACGCCGCTGGGCACGCTGGCGATCATCACCGCGCAATGCCTGGCCGTGCTGGGCTTCGTGATGATCAGCCTGCTGTTCCTGGTCTATGGCGACCGCAAGATCTGGGCCGCCGTGCAGATGCGCCGGGGCCCCAACGTCGTGGGCATCTTCGGGATCCTGCAATCGGTCGCGGACGCGCTGAAATACGTCACCAAGGAAGTGGTGATCCCCGCCGGCGCCGACCGGTCGGTGTTCATCCTGGCGCCGATGACATCCTTCGTGCTGGCGGTGCTCGCCTGGGCGGTGATTCCGTTCGACGAGACCTGGGTGCTGTCGAACATCAACGTCGCCATCCTCTACGTCTTCGCGATCTCGTCGCTCGAGGTCTACGGCGTGATCATGGGCGGCTGGGCGTCGAACTCGAAATACCCTTTCCTGGGCTCGCTGCGCTCGGCCGCGCAGATGATTTCCTACGAGGTCAGCATCGGCCTGATCATCATCGGCGTGATCCTGTCCACGGGCAGCATGAACTTCGGTGCGATCGTCTATGCGCAGGACACCGCGGCACATTTCTTTGGCTGGTACTGGCTGCCGCATCTGCCGATGGTGTTCCTGTTCTTCATCTCGGCGCTGGCCGAGACGAACCGCCCGCCCTTCGACCTGCCCGAGGCCGAGTCGGAACTGGTCGCGGGCTACCAGGTGGAATACTCCTCGACCCCGTTCCTGCTGTTCATGGCCGGCGAATACATCGCGATCTTCCTGATGTGCGCGCTGACCACGCTGCTGTTCTTCGGCGGCTGGCTGTCGCCGATCCCGGGGCTGCCGGACGGAGCGCTGTGGATGGTCGCGAAGATGGCGTTCTTCTTCTTCCTGTTCGCCATGGTGAAGGCGATCACGCCGCGCTACCGCTACGACCAGCTGATGCGCCTGGGCTGGAAGGTGTTCCTGCCCTTCAGCCTGGTCTGGGTGGTGTTCGTGGCCTTCGCGGCCAAGTTCGAATGGTTCTGGGGCTTCTACGCCCGCTGGCCGCTGGGCGGCTGACGTGAGGTCGGCCTCCGGGCTGGCCGATGACTGACCGGCGGGCGTCCGCGCCCGCCCCCGACACGCTGGCGGGGCACTGCGCCCCGCGTTAGGAGCACGACAGATGGCGACCATGGATTACGGACGCGCCGCGGGATATTTCCTGCTGACGGACTTCTTCAAGGGGATGGGCCTGGGCCTGAAGTACTTCTTCAGCCCCAAGGCGACGCTCAACTACCCGCACGAGAAGGGCCCGCTGTCACCCCGCTTCCGGGGCGAGCACGCGCTGCGCCGCTACCCCAACGGCGAGGAACGCTGCATCGCCTGCAAGCTGTGCGAGGCGATCTGCCCCGCGCAGGCGATCACC
>NZ_JBELMH010000157.1:0-3429 GCF_042096055.1 Citreimonas sp.
ATGCCGGTGCCCAGCGCCATCACCAGGTTGCCGATCTCCTGGCTCGCCAGCATCCTGTCGAAGCGCGCGCGCTCGACGTTCAGGATCTTGCCCTTCAGGGGCAGGATCGCCTGCGTGCCGCGGTCGCGCCCGGTCTGGGCCGAGCCACCGGCCGAGTCGCCCTCGACGATGAACAGCTCGGTCTTGGAAGGGTCCTTCTCGGAGCAGTCCTTGAGCTTGCCGGCCAGAAAGTTCACGTCCATAGCCGACTTGCGGCGCGTCAGTTCCCGCGCCTTGCGCGCCGCCTCGCGCGCCTGCGCGGCCTCGACGATCTTGCCGACGATGATCTTGGCCTCGGCGGGGTTCTCCTCGAACCACTCCGACAGCTTCTCGTTCACCAGGTTCTCGACCGCGGGTCGGACTTCGGAGCTGACCAGCTTGTCCTTGGTCTGGCTCGAGAATTTCGGATCGGGCACCTTGACCGACAGAACGCAGGTCAGACCCTCGCGCGCGTCGTCGCCGGTAAAGCTGATCTTCTCGCGCTTGGCGATGCCGGTCTCGGTCGCGTATTTCTGGATCGTGCGCGTCAGCGCGCCGCGAAAGCCCGCCATGTGCGTGCCGCCGTCGCGCTGCGGGATGTTGTTGGTGAAGGGCAGCACCGTCTCGTGGTAGCTGTCGTTCCACCACATGGCGACCTCGACCACGATGCCGTCGCGCTCGCCTTCCATGTGGATCGGCTCGGGCATGACCGACTGCTTGGAGCGGTCGAGGTACTTCACGAACTCCCTGACGCCCCCGTCGTAGTGCAGCTCGATGCGCAGCGGCTCGGCCGGGCGCTCGTCCTCGAGCAGGATGCGTACGCCGCTGTTCAGGAACGCCAGCTCGCGCAGGCGCTTCTCCAGCGTGTGGAAATCGTATTCGAGGTTGCTGAACGTGTCGGTCGAGGCGAGGAAGCGCACCTCGGTCCCCTTCTCGCCGTTGGCGTCGCCGGTCACGCGCAGGTGCTCGATCGTCTCGCCGTGCGAGAACTTGGCGAAATGCTCCTTGCCGTTGCGCCAGACGCGCAGCTCCAGCCAGACCGACAGCGCGTTGACGACCGAGACGCCGACGCCGTGCAGGCCGCCTGACACCTTGTAGCTGTTCTGGTCGAACTTCCCGCCCGCGTGCAGCTGGGTCATGATGACCTCGGCCGCGCTGACGCCTTCCTCGGTGTGCATGTCGACGGGGATGCCGCGACCGTTGTCGCGCACCGAAACGCTGTTGTCGGCGTGGATCTTGACGGCGACGAAGTCCGCGTGGCCTGCCAGCGCCTCGTCGATGCCGTTGTCGACGACCTCGTAGACCATGTGGTGCAGGCCACTGCCGTCGTCGGTGTCGCCGATATACATGCCGGGCCGCTTGCGAACGGCCTCCAGACCCTTGAGAACCTTGATGGAATCCGCGCCGTATTCTTCGGGTGCGCCTGCGGGCTCGGCCATGAACCAATCCTTTGATCGTGTCTGGCGCTGTATAAGCGTGCAACGGGGGAATGTCACGCGGCAGGCACCAGATTTGGGGCCTTGGACGGCATTAAAAACAAGGGGCGGCGTTCGCTCAGGGGCCGGGAGTGACCCGGCTTTCGCCGCCCTCGTCGGTGACGGTGACGGTGAAATGCTGCGCGCGTTCCCCGAGATCGGCGAACAGTTCAGGCCCGGTTCCGGTCATCCAGGCCTGCGCGCCCAGCGCGCAGATCTCGTCGTAGAGCGCGGCGCGCCGTTCGGCGTCCAGATGCGCCGCGACCTCGTCCAGCAGCACCAGCGGCGGCGCGCCCTCGTCCTGCGCCAGCGCGCGGGCGTTGGCCAGGATCAGCGAGATCAGCAGGGCCTTCTGCTCGCCGGTCGAGCAATCGACCGCCGGCACGTCCTTGGCGACAAAGACCGCGGCCAGGTCGGTGCGGTGCACGCCGACCAGCGCGCGGCCCGCCGCCATGTCGCGCGACCGGCTGTCGGCCAGCGCGTCCCGCAGGTCGGCCTCGGTCTCCGGAAGCCCCCCCTCGGACTGGACCAGCGCCAGGGCAGTGACTGGAAACGCCGTCTCGGCCTCGGCCTGGGCGCGGACTAGCCGTTCGACCGTGGCCTGTCGATTGGCATGCAGCACCGCGCCCGACCGCGCCATCTGCGTCTCGAGCGCGTTGTACCAATGCGTGTCGCGGATCTGGTCCTTCAGCAGGCGGTTGCGCTGGCGCATGGCCTTCTCGTAATCCAGCGATGCCTGAGCATGGTCGGGAAAGAACGACAGCGCGGTACGGTCCAGGAAACGCCGCCGCCCGTCCGCCCCCTCGATCCATAGCCGGTCCATGCTGGGTACCAGCCAGACCGCCCGCGCGATCCGCCCCAGCGCCACCTGCGACGCGGCCTTGTCGTCGATCGCGACGGTCCGCGCCCCGCCGTCCGAGGCGAAGGCGATCTCGTGCGTGGTGCCTGCCGTCGTCAGCTCGCCGCGCACCTTCCAGCCCAGCGTGCCGGGCTTGCGCGCCATGTCCTGCGCGGCCGCGCGCCGCAACCCGCGCCCCGGCGAGAACAGCGACACCGCTTCGATCAGATTGGTCTTGCCCGCGCCGTTGGGCCCCGACAGCGCGACGGGGCGCGCATCCAGCGCCAGCCGCGCCTGCCGGTGCGACCGGAAATGCGACAGGGCGAGGCTGGACAGGTGCACCCCGCCGCTCCTTCACTTTGGCCCAAGAACTACCGGGGGCGCCGATCCGCAGGATCGGCCCTTGCCTGGCTCAGACGCGCATCGGCATGACGACGTATACCGCGCTGGTGTCGGATCCTTCGCGCATCAGCGTCGGGTCACCCGACGAGTTGAACAGGAAGACGGCGTTCTCGCGGTCGACCTGGCTCGCGATCTCCAGGAGGTACTTCGCGTTGAACCCGATCTCCAGGCGCTCGTCCGAATAGGCGACTGCCAGCTCTTCCTCGGCGGCGCCGCTATCCGGCGCGTTCACCGACAGGATCAGGCGATCCTCGTCCAGCTGCAGCTTCACCGCGCGCGAGCGTTCCGAACTGACGGTCGCGACCCGGTCGACCGCCTTGGCGAAGTCGCTGGCATCCACCTCAAGCCGCCGCGTATTGCCCTGCGGAATCACGCGCGTGTAGTCGGGGAAGGTGCCGTCGATCACCTTCGACGTCAGCGTGATGTCCGGCGTGGCGAAGCGGATCTTGGTTTCCGACACCGACACGGCGATGTCGGCCTCGCCGTCGTCCAGCAGCTTGCGCAGCTCGCCCACCGTCTTGCGCGGCACGATCACGCCCGGCATGTCCTCGGCGCCCGCGGGCAAGGGCGCGTCGATGCGCGCCAGCCGATGGCCGTCGGTGGCCACGCAGCGCAGCATGCGGCCGTCCTCGGCCTCGGCGACGTGCATGTAGACGCCGTTGAGGTAGTACCGCGTCTCCTCGGTCGAGATGGCGA
>NZ_JBELMH010000158.1:0-3210 GCF_042096055.1 Citreimonas sp.
ACAAGCTGATGAAGGGCTTCATCGGCTCGGCCAACATCGACACCAACTCGCGGCTCTGCATGGCGTCGACCGTGGCGGGGCACCGGCGCGCTTTCGGCACCGACACGGTGCCCGGCACCTACGAGGATCTGGACGAGGCGGACCTCGTGGTGCTGGTCGGCTCGAACCTCGCCTGGTGCCACCCGATCCTGCACCAGCGGGTGATGGCGGCGAAGCGCGCGCGCGGGACCAGGATCGTGGTCGTCGATCCGCGCCGTACAGCGACCTGCGACGGCGCGGACCTGCACCTTCCGCTGCGGCCGGGCAGCGACGTGGCGCTGTTCAACCGCCTGCTGGTGAGGCTGAGCGAGGCCGGCGCGCTGGACGCGCGGCATCTGGCGCATACGCGCGGCCTCGACGACGCCCTGCGCGCGGCCGGCGCGGACGACCCGTCCGAGACCGGGCTGGACCCGGACGACATCGCCCGGTTCTGCGACCTGTGGATGCGGACCGAGAAGGTCGTGACCGTGTTCAGCCAGGGCGTGAACCAGTCGACCAGCGGGACCGACAAGGTCAACGCGATCCTGAACTGCCACCTGGCGACGGGACGCATCGGGAAACCGGGCATGGGGCCGTTCTCCGTCACCGGGCAGCCCAACGCGATGGGGGGCCGCGAGGTCGGCGGACTGGCCAACATGCTCGCCTGCCATCTCGAGTTGGAAGACCCCGACCACCGGGCCGCCGTTCGCGGCTTCTGGGGCGGAACCGTCATACCGGACACGCCCGGCCTGAAGGCGGTCGATCTGTTTCGCGCCGCGGGTGACGGGCGCGTCAAGGCGCTGTGGATCATCCACACCAATCCCGCCGTCACCATGCCCGAGGCGGACGCCGTACGCGACGCCATCGCCGCCTGCCCCTTCACGGTCGTCAGCGACATCACCGACCGGACCGACACCGCGCGCGTGGCGGACGTGCTGTTGCCCGCCAGCGCCTGGGGTGAAAAGGACGGCACCGTCACCAATTCCGACCGGACGATCAGCCGTCAGCGCGCCGCGCTACCCGCGCCGGGCGCGGCCCGGCCCGACTGGGCGATCCTCGCCGAGGTCGGGCGTCGCATGGGCTGGGAGAGGCCTTTCGACTATGACGGTCCGGCCGAGATCTTCCGCGAATACGCTGCACTCTCCGGCATCGCAGGCCAGTTCGGGCGCGATTTCGACATCTCCGGCCTCGCCGACATCGACGATGCGGGCTACGCGGCGCTGCCGCCGACGCGCTGGCCGGTCACGAAGGCGTCGCAAGGCGGGCGTTTCTTCGCGGACGGGCGCTACTTCCACGCGGACGGCAAGGCGCGCTTGGTCCCGGTGCGCCATCGCCCGCCCGCCGCGCGGCTGAAGCCGCGCTTTCCGTTCCGGCTGAACACCGGCCGGATGCGGGACCAGTGGCACACGATGACGCGCACCGGCCTCAGCCCGCGGCTGTCTGCCCACCTGGCCGAGCCCTTCCTCGACATCCACCCTGAGGATGCCGCGCGCCTCGGGCTGTCGCCCGCCGACATTGTGTCGGTCGAAAGCCCGGCGGGCCGTGCCATCCTGCGCGCCCGGATCACCGACGCGGTGCAACCCGGGCAGGTCTTCGCGCCGATGCACTGGACGGCCGAGACCGCGCCCTCGGCCCGGGTCGACGCGCTGGTCGCAGCGCAAACCGATCCGATCTCGGGCCAGCCCGAAAGCAAGGCCGCGGCGGTCGCAGTCACCCGCTTCGACGCGGCCTGGTACGGGTTCGCCGTGTCTCGCACACCGATGGCGCTGACCTCGGAATACTGGGCACTGGCACGCACGCAGGCCGGATACCGCGCCGAACTGGCGGACCGTGGCGCCGTTCAGGACTGGGAGGCGGAGGCACGCCGCCTGTTCGGAGGCGAAGACATGCAGCTTGCCTCGATCGTCGACCACGCGAGGGGCACGGCCCGGATTGCGATGACGCGCAGCGGCGTTCTGGAAGCTGCGCTCTTCGTCGCGTCCACGCCGGTGGCCGTGATGCGCGACTACCTCGCCACCATCCCCGGGACCGAGACGCCGGACGCGCTGAGCGGGCGGACCCCGGCGCATGTGCCAGACCCCGGTCCCGTGCTGTGTTCTTGTTACTCGGTCGGCGTGAACACTATCCTGCGCGCCATCGAGACCAATGGGCTGATGAGCGTCGATGCTGTGGGCGCAGCGCTTCAGGCCGGCACGAATTGCGGGTCTTGCCGGCCCGAGATCGCAGCACTGCTTGCCGGCAGAACCCTGCGGGAGGCCGCCGAATGAGCTTGGCCGACCATGTCCGGACGCTGGGCCGCGGTCCCGGCCGCTCGCGCGCCCTGACGCGTGACGAGTCCGAGGATGCGATGACGCTCATGCTGTCGGGCGACGCAGCACCCGAAGCCATTGGCGCCCTGCTCATGCTGCTGCGCATGAAGGGCGAGACGGCGGACGAGATCGCCGGCTTCGCGCATGCCGCGCGCCAGGCGATTCTACCGGTCGCCGGGGTCGAACTCGACTGGCCGAGCTACGCCGCCGGCCGCACGCGCGGCCAGCCGTGGTTTCTTCTGTCAGCGCGTCTGGTCGCCATGGCAGGCCACAGCGTCCTGCTGCACGGCTGGAATGGCTCCGACGGCGCGGTACGCGCGGGCCTGAGGGACGCGGGCATTTCCGTCGCCCGCACCGTGGACGACGGAAATGCGCTTCTGCGGCGCGACGGCATCGCCTACCTGCCGCTGGAAGAGGCCCATCCACGTCTTTTCGGTCTTCTGAGCCTGCGGGCGGTTCTGGGGCTGTGGTCCTGCGTCAACACCGTCTGCCGGATGCTCAATCCCGGGGCGGCGCCGGCCAGCGTGCAAGGCGTGTTCCACCCATCCTACCGGCTGCTTCAGGCCGACGCTGCCGCGCGGCTGGGCTGGCCCGCGCTGAGCGTCATCAAGGGCGGCGGCGGCGAATTCGAACGCCATCCCGGCAAGCAGATCGACGTTTTCGGTCTGCGCCACGGACAGCCTTGGCAGGCAGCGCAGCCGACACTGCTGAGCAACACCCGCAGGCTGGCCGAAACCGACGCGGACCTCGCGACGCTGTGGACGCAGGGCGCGCCCGGCAGCTTCGAGGAATCGGTCGTTCTCGGCACGGCGGCCCTTGCCCTCGAGACGCTGGGCCATGCGGACGGCCGCGCCGAAGCGCAACGGCACTGGGACGCGCGTCC
>NZ_JBELMH010000159.1:0-3145 GCF_042096055.1 Citreimonas sp.
GATGCGCCCGCCGGAGAGTTCGAACCGCGTTTCCTTGCCGATCCGCCCGCGGCCCCTGCACCTGCGACTGGTGCGCCTGCAAACGGAATCTGCCGCTACGATCCATGACCGCGACGGCTTGGGCCGTATAGAAGGGACATGGCGACGGATCAAGCCCAATCGTGGTCCCCGGCGCGTTGCGGGGGAGCCGTATGGACGACGGTCAGTCCTGCCCGCCGCGCGCCTGCCAAAGGTCGGGCCGCCGCGCGCGCGTGAGGCCTTCGGACTGCTCACGCCGCCAGCGATCGACCGCGCCGTGATCGCCCGAAGTCAGCACCTCGGGGATCGTGGCGCCGCGCCATTCGGCGGGGCGGGTGTACTGCGGATGCTCCAGCAATCCGTCCGAAAAGCTTTCCTCGACGGTGGATTGCGCGTTGCCCAGCACGCCGGGCAACAGGCGCACGCAGGCATCCAGAACCGCCTGCGCGGCGATCTCGCCGCCCGACAAGACGAAGTCGCCCAGCGACAGTTCCTCGATGTCGTAGTGGTCGATCACCCGCTGGTCCAAGCCTTCGAACCGCCCGCAGATTAGCGTGACGCCCGGCCCCGCGGCCAGCGCGCGCGCCCGGGCCTGGTCGAATCGCCGGCCACGCGGCGACAGGTAGATCAGCGGGGCGTCCTTGGGCATCGTCTCGCGCGCGGTGTCGATGGCGCGGCCCATCACGTCGGCGCGCAGGACCATGCCCGCGCCGCCCCCGGCCGGCGTGTCGTCGACGTTTCGGTGGCGGCCCTCGCCGAAGCCGCGCAGGTCGACCGGGTGCAACTGCCACCGCCCCTCGCGCAGCGCCGTGCCGGTCAACGACTCGCCCAGCACGCCCGGAAAGGCGTTGGGCAACAGCGTGATCACCTGCGCCTGCCAGGCCCGGACAAGACGGTCGTCCCCGCCGATCAGATCGCGCGGTTTCAGCGATGGGCCGATCGACTTGCGGCCGTGCGACCGGCTGGGAACATTGGACATGGCGGCATCCTCCGGGTTCGCCCGCTGGTAGTGCGGGCGCCGGCCGGACACAAGCGCGGCGTCAGGCCACGCATGACGGCGCCGGCCGGAAGGACGGGCGGCCACGGACGCGGTCGCGCAGGTCCAACACGGCCGCCGGGTCGCGGAACGCGGCCGCAAGCCGCGCGGCCCGGGCAGGCTCGGCCGCGATCGCGTCGCGCAACAGCGCCAAGGCGACCACGTCGCGATCGGACAGGCGGCGCGCGTCGACGATTCCGCCGCGATGCATGACGCGCAAGGCCACCTCGGTCGCCACCAGATCGGGCGACAGCGGCTGGCCCTCGGGCAAAACGAGACCCTGCACAAGCTCGAGATCGCGGACGAGGACTGGCCGCAAGCGGTCGGCCGCATAGGCGGGGCCTGGACCTTCGGCCGTCCACAGCAGATCGCCCGGCGACACCCGCGCGTTCGGCCGGCCCGGCGGAAAGCGCCAGAACACGAGGCCCAGCGCGGCCGCCGCGACGATGGCCGCGGGTCCCGCATCCGTGACCAAGGAAAGAACCAGTGCGCCCAAGACGCAGGCCCAGCTGAGCGCGGCGACGGCGTGGTCGGACTGTGTCTGCATCCGGTGCCTCGTTACAGGATGCAACGAGGTCTACCGAAGGAACTGGGCGTGAGTTGGGTGAAGCCGGACGGGCCGGGTGTGAAAGATGCGCGAAACAGCAACGATTCACGCGGTCGGTGCGCCGTTGTTTCCATCACGCCGTTAATGAGCGTGCAATTCGAGCGACGCCGGCGTCAGTCGAACAGCCCTTCGGGCGGGTCCGCCACGATTCGGCCTGCGGCGATATCCACGGTCGGGACCGCGGCCTGCGTGAACGGCAGCAGCGCCGTCTTCGATCCGCCGGGCAGGTGCAGCTCGAGAAGGTCGCCCGCGCCATGATCGTGCACCGCATGCACGACGCCCAACTGAACGCCGCCGGTGTCGTAGACCGGAAGCCCGATCAGGTCGGCATGGTAGAATTCGTCCTCGGGCAACGCGGGCAGGCGGTCCCGCGGCGCGAAGAGCCGGGTGCCGCGCAGGGCATCGGCCTGCTCTTTCGTCTCGATGCCCTCGAGGCGCGCGGCGAAACCCGCCTTGATCTCCATCCCCAACGTCACAGTGAACGTGCGCGCGCCGTCCTCGGTGGTCAGCGGACCGTAACCGGCGATGGCGCGCGGGTCGGCGGTGAAGCTTTTCAGGCGCACCTCGCCGGTCACGCCGAACGCGCCCGCGATGGCCCCGACGCAGATCAGATCGGTCATGGCGACCCCTGGAAGAGTTCGGGCACGGCGACCCTGCCACGCCCGGACCTCAAGGACGAAGATCCGGTCGAGACGGGGCAACCTGCGATTCCGGCTGGCGGGTGGGCCGCCGGCCGGACCGCACCGCGCAAGGCTCAGGCCTCGGCGGTATCGGCTTCGGCGGACTTGGCGGCCCGCTCTTCGGCGCGCTGCTGGGCCTTCTTGCCCGGCTTCGCGCGGTTGGGGTTGTTGCGCTCGGTCTTCTCGCGGATGCCGGCGGCCTCGAGGAAGCGGTCGATCCGGTCGGTGGTCTGCGCGCCTTGGCCCAGCCAGTACTGGATGCGCTCGACATCCATCTTCACGCGGTCCTCGCTGTCCTTAGGCAACAGCGGGTTGTAGATGCCCAGCTTCTCGATGAAGCGGCCGTCGCGCGGCATGCGGCTGTCGGCGGCGACGATGCGGTAGAAGGGGCGCTTCTTGGAACCGCCGCGGGCGAGTCTGATCTTGATGGCCATTGCTGTATCTCCTTTGAATGGCGTTCTGGCGGGCCGGGGCCGCGCCTATTGCTGGTGCAGCTTGTGGTGCTGGATGACTTCCTGAATGATGAAATTCAGGAATTTCTTGGCGAATTCCGGGTCCAGATCGGCCCGTTCCGCAAGATCCTGAAGCCGCGCGATCTGCTTTTCCTCGCGCGCGGGATCGGATGGGGGCAGGTCGTGCTGCGCCTTTAGGACGCCCACGGCCTGGGTGTGCTTGAACCGCTCGGCCAGCGTGAAGACCAGGATCGCGTCCAGCCGGTCGATGCTGTCGCGGTGATCCTTCAGCAGCGCCTGGGCGCGGGTCGCGTCTTGGGTCATGCGGTCCTCGGTACAAAGCGGTCGCGGA
>NZ_JBELMH010000160.1:0-1413 GCF_042096055.1 Citreimonas sp.
CGAGGTCTCGAAGCAGCCGCCCTGGTCGATCGCCACGTCCACCAGCGCAGCGCCGGGCTTCATCCGCGCGAGATCGGCGCGCGACACCAGCTTGGGCGCCTCGGCGCCGGGGATCAGCACGGCGCCGATCACCATGTCGGCCTGTTCGAGATGCTCGGCCAGCAGGCCGGCGCTGGAATAGCCGGTGCGGAAGGTGCCGCCGAACACGTCGTCGAGGTAGCGCAGGCGCGGCAGCGAGCGGTCGAGCACGGTCACGTCGGCGCCCATGCCGGCGGCGATGCGCGCGGCATGCGTTCCGACCACGCCGCCGCCCACGACCAGAACGCGTGCGGGGCCGACGCCGGGCACGCCGCCCATCAGCACGCCGCGGCCGCCATTGGCCTTCTGCAGCGTCCAGGCGCCCATCTGCGGCGCCAGCCGCCCGGCGACCTCGGACATGGGCGCCAGCAGCGGCAGGCCGCCGCGCTCGTCGGTGACGGTCTCGTAGGCGATGCAGGTGGCGCCCGACTGCATCAGCTCGCGCGTCTGCACGGGATCCGGGGCGAGGTGCAGGTAGGTGAACAGGATCTGCCCCTCGCGCAGCATGGCGCGTTCGGCGGCCTGCGGCTCCTTCACCTTGACGATCATGTCGGCGGTCTCGAAGACCTCCTCTGCGGTGTCGGCCAGCACCGCGCCGGCGGCTTCGTAGTCGACGTCGGCGAAGCCCGCGCCGGCGCCGGCGCCGCGCTGGACGATCACGGTATGGCCGTGGCCTGTGGCCTCACGCGCGGCGTTGGGCGTCAGGCCGACGCGGAATTCCTGCGGCTTGATCTCGGTGGGGCATCCGATCTTCATGGGTACTGGCTCCTTCTCCCTGCCGGGCAGCGTGGCACGGCGCGTCCGCCCGTTGCCGATCTTTCTTCGGCGCTTGCGGCGCCATCCGGCGAAGATTATTCGACGCGGGTGGCGTTCGGCGAAAGGAATCCGCATGACCCTGGACGAGACCGACCGGCGAATCCTGCGCGTGCTGCAGCGGCGCGGCCGGATGTCGAACGCCGACCTCTCGGAGGCGGTGCACCTGTCGGCCTCGGCCTGCCACCGGCGGGTGCAGCGGCTGGAGGCCGACGGCTACATCCGCGACTACGTGGCGCTGCTGGACACGCGCCGCATCGGGCTGCCCACCACGGTCTTCGTCGAGATCACCCTGTCGCGGCAGGCCGACGAGGTGCTGGAGGCGTTCGAGACGGCAGTGGCGCGCATCCCGGACGTGCTGGAATGCCACCTGATGGCGGGCACGGCGGATTACATCCTGAAGGTCGTGGCCGAGGACACAGACGATTTCGCACGCATCCACCGCCAGTACCTGACGCGCCTGCCGGGCGTGGCGCAGATGCAATCGAGCTTCGCGCTGCGCACGGTGTGCCAGACGACGGC
>NZ_JBELMH010000160.1:1513-3060 GCF_042096055.1 Citreimonas sp.
TTCGCGGGTGTAGTCGGTCTGCGGCGCGTCGAAGATCTCTTGCGCGGTGCCGTATTCCATCACGTCGCCGTTGCGCATCACGATCACCCGGTGGGACATGGCGCGCACCACCTTCAGGTCGTGGCTGATGAACAGGTAGGCGAGGTTGTGCTTGCGCTGCAACTTGCGCAGCAGGTCGACGATCTGCACCTGCACCGTCATGTCGAGCGCCGAGGTGGGCTCGTCCAGCACCACGAGACGCGGGCGCAGCACCATGGCGCGGGCGATGGCGATGCGCTGGCGCTGCCCGCCCGAGAATTCGTGCGGATAGCGGTGCATCGTGGCGGGGTCGAGACCGACCTCGTGCATCACCTCGGCCACGAGGTCGCGGTGGTTGCGGCCGTCGGGCGCGCCGTGCACGCCCAGCCCCTCGGCGATGATCTGCTCGCAGGTCATGCGGGGCGAGAGGCTGCCGTAAGGGTCCTGGAAGACGATCTGCATTTCCGAGCGCAGCTTGCGCAGGCGGCGGGTGGACCAGTCGCGCACGTTCTCGCCGCGGAAGGTGATCGCGCCCTCGGACTGGATCAGGCGCATGATCGCCAGCGCCAGCGTGGTCTTGCCAGATCCGCTTTCGCCCACGATGCCCACCGTCTCGCCCGCGCGGACGGCGATGCTGGCGTCGTTGACGGCCTTCACGTAGCCCACGGTGCGCTTGAGCAGGCCCTTCTGGATCGGGAACCAGATGCGCAGGTTGTCGGTGCTGGCGATGGGCTCGGCGTCGTCGCGGACCGGGTCCGGCACGCCGGTGCTTTCGGCCGACAGCAACATCTGCGTGTAGGGATGCTGCGGGTTGGCGAAGATCTCGGCCGTGGGGCCGGATTCGACGATCTCGCCGTCCTTCATCACGCAGACGCGGTCGGCGATGCGGCGCACGATCCCGAGGTCGTGGGTGATGAACAGCAGGCTTAGCCCCTCAGCCTTCTTGAGGTCGGCCAGAAGCCGCAGGATCTGCGCCTGGATCGTGACGTCGAGCGCGGTGGTCGGCTCGTCCGCGATCAGCAGGTCGGGGCCGTTGGCCAGCGCCATGGCGATCATCACGCGCTGGCGCTGCCCGCCCGACAGCTGGTGCGGGTAGGCGGTCAGCCGGCTTTCGGGGTCGCGGATGCCGACGCGGTCGAGCAGCTCGATGATGCGCTTGCGCACGGCGTCGCCGGTCAGGCCCTGGTGCAGCTCGATGCTTTCGCGCAGTTGCTTTTCCAGCGTGTGCAGCGGGTTGAGCGAGGTCATCGGCTCCTGGAAGATGAAGCTGATGTCGTTGCCGCGCACCTTGCGCAGCAGCTTGTCCGACGCGCCGATCATCTCCTGGTCGCGGTAGCGGACCGAACCTTCGACGCGGGCGGCGTCGCCCAGCAGCGACACGGTCGACAGCGCGGTGACGGACTTGCCCGAGCCGGATTCGCCCACCAGGGCGACGGTCTCGCCCTCGCCGACGTCGAAGCTGACGCCCTTGACCGCCGGCGTGGTGGCGCCGTCCTGGCGGAAGCCGACCTTGAGATCGCGGACTTGCA
>NZ_JBELMH010000161.1:0-3050 GCF_042096055.1 Citreimonas sp.
CTTCTCGACCTGCAGGACCGACATCTCGCCCTGCATCAGGCCATAGACCTTCTCCAGCCGCTCGGAGATCGACAGCGTCTCGAGCAATTCCTGCTTCTGGCCCACCTCGATCCCGAGATGCCCGGCCACCAGATCGGCCAGCTTGGCCGCATCCTCGGCCTCGCCCACGGCGGACAGCGCCTCTTCGGGGACGTTCTTGCGCACCTTGGCGTAGCGCTCGAACTCCTCGGCGACGGTGCGGGTCAGCGCCTCGATGGCGGCCTCGTCGCCCGGCATCTCGGTCAGGTACTCGGCGCTCGCCTCGAAGAAGGCGTCGTTCTCGACGTAGTCGACGATGCGCACGCGGCTTTGCCCCTCGACGAGGACCTTGACGGTGCCGTCGGGCAGCTTGAGCAGCTGCAGCACGTTGGCCAGCACGCCGGCCTTGTAGATCCCGTCGGTCGCGGGATCATCGACGGACGGATCGATCTGGCTGGCCAGAAGGATCTGCTTGTCGTCGTTCATCACCTCTTCCAGCGCCCGAACCGACTTCTCGCGCCCCACGAAGAGCGGCACGATCATGTGCGGGAACACGACGATGTCGCGCAGCGGAAGCACCGGGTAAGAGGGATTGAGGGGATGTTTCATGCTCGTATCCTGTTCTTGGCAAGACGGCCCCGCCCCGCTTTGCGGCAGCTTCGGACCATCTCCGGTCATGGACGGTTAATTTGGGGTTCAGAGCCGTCAATTCAACCGGGCGGCCCCCAGCATGACGGGATGTCACCGCGGGCGCAAGGCCGTCGCGCGTGCCGCGATCCTGCCCCGCGACCGCCGCCCGCACAGACGACAAAGGGGCGCCCGAAGGCGCCCCCTGCCACCGCCATGCGGCGGCGTGTTCCTATCCGGACCGGCGATCAGTCGACGGTGACGAGGTTGCCGACGGTCTGGTCGGGCTCGCCCGCCTGGAATTCGTCCTCGTTGTATTCCGGCATGCTCTCCAGCTCTTCGGCGGTCATGTTGTCGAGCACGATGCGGCCATCGACCAGCGAGACGCGGTCGAGCGGCAGCGCGATGGTGCGCTCGCCCATGCCGAGGAAGCCGCCGACGCCGATGATCAGCACGACGGTCTCGCCGCGGGTGCCGACCTGGTCGACTTCGCCCACGCGCTCGTCGTTGGCACCGGTGACCGGCTGGCCTTCGATGTCGCCGAGACGCACGTCACGGAACGGCGACTGGTCCATGCTCTGCTGGTAGGCCTGACGGTCTTCTTCGGACGCCATGTTGCCCTGCTCGTCGGTCTCGTAGGACAGCTGGACCTCGGCCTCGGACTGGTTCACGTTCACGTCCGCCGCGGGGCCGTCCTCGACGGTGACCTCGGGATCGGCCTGCGTGACCTCGACCTGCGCATCGCCGGCTTCCTGGATGTCGACCTCGGGCTCGGCCTGGTTGACGTCGATCTCGGCGCCTTCCGAGCGCTGGACGTCCACGTTGGATTCCGAACCGTCGCTGTTCTGCATCACGACGCGCGGCTGCGCTTCCTGGATGTTGATGCGCGGCTCGGGGCGGACGAAGTTCACGACCGGCTCGGGCATCTCGACGTTCACGTCGGGGTTGGACTGGTCGACGTTCACGTTCGGACGCGGCACGCGGATGGTGATGACCGGCTCGGGGATGCTCACCGTCACTTCGGGCTGGGCCTGCTCGACCGTGATGATCGGGGCCTGCTGCTGCACGCGCACGGTGGGTTCCGGCACGGCGACGGTGATCTCGGGCTGCGGCTGTTCCACGTCAACCTGCGGACGTGCCTGATCGACGTCCACGTCCGGGTCCGCGACGGTGACCGACACGCGCGGCTGGCCCTGCTCGACCTGGACCTGGCCGCCGGCGACCGGCGCTGCCGTGGTCGCGGCCTGCGTGTCCTGGTTCATCTGGTCCTGCGACTGCGCGGTCTGGCCGTCTTCGCTGGCCTGCGCGTCCTCGCCTTCCTCGATGATGACGACGTTGTCGTCGGTCTGGTTGTCATCGCTGCTCTGCGCGAACGCGGCCGAGCCGAGTGCAATGGCGGATACCGTCCCGAGAGCGAGACCGAGAGACTTGTTGAACATGGAATGTCCTCCGTTGAAACTTTACCGGCGCGCTGTCGCACCGTCATTCGCTCAACTTGAATAGTCATTCTGTGTTCCAGAAAATGTGAACTTTCCGTGCTTGCCTTACAGCCGGTCGATGTCACCCGCCGCCCGGTCGGCGTGAAAGCGCGCCTCGAACGCGTCGAACGCGCCCGCCGCGATGGCGTCGCGCATCTCGCCCATAAGCTCTTGGTAGTAATGCAGGTTGTGCCAGGTCAGCAGCATCCCGGCGATCATCTCGCCGGCGCGCTGGACGTGGTGCAGGTAGGCGCGGCTGTAGTTGCGGCAGGCCGGGCAGGTGCAGTCCTCGTCCAGCGGACGGGGGTCGTCGGCGTGGCGTGCGTTTTTCAGATTGACTTGGCCGCGCCGCGTCCAGGCCTGTCCGGTGCGACCCGAGCGCGAGGGCAGCACGCAGTCCATCATGTCGATGCCGCGCTTGACCGCGCCGACGATGTCGTCCGGCTTGCCCACGCCCATCAGGTAGCGCGGCCTGTCCTCGGGCAGCTGGTCCGGCGCGAAGTCGAGGCAGCCGAACATCGCCTCCTGCCCCTCGCCCACGGCCAGCCCGCCGATCGCGTAGCCGTCGAAGCCGATCGCGGTCAGCGCCTCGGCGCTTTCGGCCCGCAGGTCCTGTTCCAGCCCGCCCTGCTGGATGCCGAACAGCATGTGCCCGGGCCGGTCGCCGAAGGCGTCGCGCGACCGCTGCGCCCACCGCATCGACAGGCGCATGCTCTCCTCGATGCGCTTGCGGTCGGCGGGCAGCGCGGGGCATTCGTCGAAGCACATGACGATGTCGCTGCCCAGCAGGCGCTGGATCTCCATCGACCGCTCGGGCGACAGCGCGTGTTTCGACCCGTCGATGTGGCTTTTGAAGGTGACGCCGTCCTCGGTCAGCTTGCGCAGGCCGGCGAGGCTCATGACCTGGAAGCCGCCCGAGTCCGTCAG
>NZ_JBELMH010000162.1:0-2869 GCF_042096055.1 Citreimonas sp.
GGATTTTTGGGCGTCCGCGTGTCTTTCGCCGGATTTCCGTGCATGCGGTGCTTGGTCGGGCGCCGGGTGCTGCGCAGGATGGGCCGAACCGTTAGGAGACCGCGCATGACGCCGCTGACACCCGCCACGATCCCGCCGCCCTTCGCCCGCTACGCGCACGGGGTGCATGTCGCGCCGGGCCATGCGCTGATCGCGACCTCGGGGCAGCTGGGGCTGGCGATGGACGGCACGATCCCCGAGGGAGCCGAGGCGCAGGCGGCGCTGTGCCTCGCGAACATAGACGCGATCCTGGCCGAGGCGGGGGCAGCGCGCGACCACGTGATCCGGCTCAACGCCTTCGTCACGGGGCGCGAGCACATGGCCGGCTACATGGTCGCCCGCGACGCCTGGCTGGCGCAGGTCACGAGCCTGCCGGCGTCGACGCTGATGATCGTCTCGGGCTTCACCCGGCCCGAGTTCGTGGTCGAGATCGAGGCCCTCGCCGCCGTTCCCGCAGAGGCGCGGTAACGCGGCCGGATGGTCCTTCCCGCCCGTCGGCAACGAGACCGGAGGCGGAATGAAACGAGTTCATATCCACCATGTCCCTTCCGCGCGAGGTGTGGTTGAGTCCCGTATAACCAAGCGGGGAACGCCATCATGGCCAGCGCGACCGAGTCCGAGACACGAACCGGCTCCGTTCCGATTTGCGCGATCGGAGCCTCGGCGGGCGGCGTGCATGCTCTGCGCAGCCTCTTCCGGCAATTGCCCGATGACCTCGGCCTTGCCTACGTCGTCATCGTCCACCTGGCGCCCGAGCAACCCAGCGCCATGGCCGAGATCCTGTCGGCTTGCACGTCGATGCCCGTGCACCAGGTGACGGACACGCCCGAACTGCACGCGAACTGCGTCTACGTGATCCCGCCCGACCACGAACTGGTGATCGAGGGCGACAACGTGCGCGCGCGCGAATTTGTCGAACCGCGCGGCCACAGGGCGCCCGTCGACGTTCTGTTCCGCTCGATCGCCGCCGCGCGGGGCGACGGCATGGCCGTGGTCCTCAGCGGCGCCGGCTCGGACGGGTCGAACGGGGTCAGGGCCATCCACGAAAGCGGCGGCGTCGTGTTCGCGCAGGACCCCGGAGAGGCCGAATTCAGCGCTATGCCGCAGAACACCATCGCCACGGGGGTCGTCAATGTCGTCGCCCCGATTGCCCGCCTCGCCGAGCAGATGGTCGAGATCGCCAAGAGCAAGGGCGCGGTCCGGTCGCTCGACGAGGATGACGCCGCCAACGATCTGCGTCGAATCATCGGCTTCCTGCGGACCCGCACCGGCCACGACTTTTCCAGCTACAAGCGCGCTACAGTGATGCGCCGGGTGCTGCGCCGGATGCAGGTCTGCCGCGTCACGAGCCCTTCGGCCTATGCCGAGCTGCTGCGCACCACCCCCGAAGAGGCGCAGGAGCTTTTCGGCGACCTGCTGATCTCTGTCACGCAGTTCTTCCGCGACGAGGCCGCCTACGATGCGCTGGCGGTGAAGGCGGTCGGGCCGATCCTCGACGAAGCGCGCGAGGACGGGGTGCGGGCGTGGTCGGCGGGCTGCGCGACCGGCGAGGAGGCGTACAGCCTCGCCATGCTCTTCCTCGAGGAATCGGATCGCAGGAAGGTCAACGTGCCGATCCAGATCTTCGCCAGCGACCTCGACGAGGGCGCGCTGGCCACCGCGCGCGAGGGACGCTACCCGCGCTCGATCGAGGCCGACGTGTCCCAGCAGCGGCTGGAGCGGTTCTTCATCGACGAAGGCTCGCACTACCGGGTCCGCAAGGAGTTGCGCGACGCGGTTCTGTTCGCGTCGCACAGCGTGCTGAAGGACCCGCCGTTCATGCGGCTCGATCTGATCGCCTGCCGCAACCTGTTGATCTATCTCGAACGCGCGCTGCAGGAGCAGCTGCTCAGCCTGTTCCACTACGGGCTGAAGGCCAACGGGGTCCTGTTCCTGGGGTCGGCGGAAACGGCTGACGCCAGCGACTTCTTCTCCAGCTTCGACCGCGAGGCGCGCATCTACCGGGCATTGCCGCAGTCGCGGCGGCACATGCCCAACCTGCCGCGCGGCGGGTCCGAGCACATGCACCGGCCGTCGGTGCCGGCGCAGGGCTCTGGCCGGGAACGCCATCGCGCGCCGCTGGAACAGCACACCGAGGCCCTCGAAAAGGTTGCGCCCCCAAGCGTCCTGGTCGACGGCAGCCAGCAGATCGTGCACCTGTCGCCCCGCGCCGGCCGGTTCATCCAGCATTCGGCCGGGACCTTTTCTGGCAAGCTGTCCGAAGTGGTGCGGCCCGAGCTGCGCCTCGACCTCAAGGTTGCGCTCGACCGTGCGCTCGAGAGCCGGATCGCCACGATGACGCATCCCACGCCGATCCCGCTCGACGGCGAAAAGCGCCGCATCGCGATGCAGATCGCGCCGGTGCCGGTGCGCGAAGGGGCGGGCGCGCAGGCGATGGTCCTGTTCCTCGATGCCGGACCCGCCCTGTCCGAGCCGGACGACAGCATCGATCCGAGCGATATCCGGGACGACGAGGTGCGCCGCCTGCATGGCGAGCTGAAGGCGGCGCAGGACGCGCTGGTCGCCAGCCGTGCCGAGCACGAGCTGGCGATCGAGGATCTGCGTGCCGCGAACGAGGAACTGCAATCCATCAACGAGGAGTATCGCTCGACCTCGGAAGAGCTGGAGACCTCGAAGGAGGAACTGCAGTCGATGAACGAGGAACTGCAGACGGTGAACGCCGAGCTGAAGAACAAGCTCGAGAGCATCTCGACGGCCCACAGCGACCTGCAGAACCTGACCGCCGCGACCGAGATCGGCACGCTGTTTCTCGACGCGAAATTGCGGATAC
>NZ_JBELMH010000163.1:0-2789 GCF_042096055.1 Citreimonas sp.
TGCACTACGTGCTGCACGCGCCGCAGGGCGACACCTATGCCGACCTGCTGTTCACCATGATCGAGCGGCGCAACCACCGCCCGCCGGTGACCTACACGACGTTCCAGGCGCGCGACCTGGGCGCCGACACCGCGCAGCTGTTCAAGCGCGCCTGCCTCGACGCCTATGACCGGTTCCGCCCCGAGGCGATGATCGTCGGCGCATCCTGCACGGCCGAGCTGATCCAGGACGACCCGGCCGGTATGGCCGAGACGATCGGCCTGCCGGTGCCGGTGATCCCGCTGGAGTTGCCTTCGTATCAGCGCAAGGAGAATTTCGGCGCGGACGAGACCTTCTTCCAGATCGTCAAGGCGCTGGCCCGCCCGATGGAGCGGACCGCGCGCGTGACCGCCAACCTGATCGGCCCGACCGCTCTGGGCTTTCGCCATCGCGACGACATCACCGAGATCACCGGGCTGCTGGCCGACATGGGCATCGCCGTGAACGTCGTCGCGCCGTTTGACGCGCGCCCCACCGACATCGCCCGGATGGGTCAGGCGCATTTCAACGTGCTGATGTACCCCGAGACGGCCGAGACCGCCGCGCGCTGGATGGAGAAGACCCTCGGCCAGCCTTACACCAAGACGGTTCCGATCGGCGTGGGCGCCACACGCGATTTCGTGGCCGAGGTGGCCGAGTTGAACGGCCTCTCGCCCGCGCTCGACGACGCGCGGCTGCGGCTGCCGTGGTACTCGGCCAGCGTCGATTCCACGTACCTCACCGGCAAGCGCGTCTTCCTGTTTGGTGACGGCACGCACGTGGTCGCCGCCGCCCGCATCGCCCGCGACGAGATGGGGTTCGAGGTGGTCGGCATGGGCTGCTACAACCGCGAACAGGCCCGCCCGGTACGCGCGGCCGCCCGCGACCACGGGCTGACCGCCCTGATCACCGACGACTACCTCGAGGTCGAGCGCGCGATCGAAGAGGCCGCGCCCGAACTGATCCTCGGCACGCAGATGGAACGTCACACGGCCAAGCGGCTGGGAATCCCCTGCGCGGTGATCGCGGCCCCGGTCCACGTGCAGGACTTCCCGGCGCGCTACGCCCCGCAGATGGGGATCGAGGGTGCGAACGTGATCTTCGACACCTGGGTGCATCCGCTGGTCATGGGGCTCGAGGAACACCTGCTGACCATGTTCCGCGAGGATTTCGAATTCCACGATGCTGCCGGACCCAGCCATCACGGCCACAAGCCCGTGCCGCTCGCCCAGCAGGAAACGATCGACACGCCGCCGGCCGCACACGCGACCGGGATCGCCGTCGTCTGGCTGCCCGCCGCCGAGAAGGAGCTGAAGAAGATCCCCTTCTTCGTGCGCGGCAAGGCCCGCCGCAACACCGAGAGTTTCGCCGCCGAGCGCGGCATGGCCGAGATCGGCGTGGATACGCTCTACGAAGCGAAGGCCCATTATGCGCGATGAGGCCCATACCCAGCGGAGCTACACGCTCGTCATCCTGACGCTGGACAACCACGCGGCGGGCCCGATGGCGCGGGCGTCGCTGCGGCTGGCGCAGGATTTCCCTGGGCTGAAAGTCGACGTGCACGCCGCCGCCGAGTGGAATGAGAACCCCGAGGCACTGGACGCCGCGCGGCGCGCCATCGCGGGCGCCGACATGATCATGGCGAACCTGCTTTTCCTCGAACCGCACGTGAAGCCCATCCTGCCGGACCTGCGTGCCGCGCGCGACCGGGTCGACGGCATGATCGGCGTGATCGCCGATGCCGAGATCGTCAAGCTGACGCGGATCGGCAAGCTCGACATGATGCAGCCCGCTTCGGGCATGATGGCGCTGATGAAGAAGCTGCGCGGCTCGTCCAAGCCCTCGGCCGAGGATGGCGCCAAGAAGATGGCGATGCTGCGCCGCCTGCCGCGCATCCTGAGGATGATCCCGGGCAAGGCGCAGGACCTGCGGTCGTGGTTCCTGGTCATGCAGTACTGGCTGGGCGGCTCGGACGACAACATGGAGCAGATGGTCCGCTACCTGCTGGGCCGGTACGCCGTGTCGCGTCCCGACTGGCTGGGCCGCGAGGGCGCCGCGCCGATCGAATATGCCGAGGTCGGCCTCTACCATCCCGACCTGCCGCAGCGCATTACAACCCGGGCGAGCGACCTGCCCGGGCCGAAACAGCCTGTGGCGACAGTCGGATTGCTGATGATGCGCTCCTACGTCCTGTCGGGCGATTGCGCGCATTACGATGGCGTCATCCGCGCCTTCGAGGCTCGCGGCGTGCGGGTGCTGCCGGCTTTCGCAGCCGGGCTCGACGGCCGGCCGGCGGTCGAGGCGTTCTTTATGGACGATGGCGAAGCGAAGATCGACGCGCTGGTCTCGCTTACCGGGTTCAGCCTGGTCGGCGGGCCGGCCTACAACGACAGCGACGCGGCTGTCCGCGTCCTTAAGGCGCTCGACGTGCCGTACATCGCGGCGCACCCGCTCGAATTCCAGACGCTGGGCCAGTGGGCGGCGTCGGACACGGGACTGGGGCCGATCGAAACGACGATGCTGGTGGCGCTGCCCGAACTCGACGGCGCGACCTGCCCGACGGTCTTCGCCGGGCGGCACGGGGCGTCAGGCTGCGACGGCTGCCGGCATGCCTGCCGCGCGCCCGAGGATCACGCCAAGTCGATGCAGCCCTGCCCCGAGCGGATCGACAGCCTGGTCGAGAAGACGATGCGCGCGGCGTCTCTGCGCCGCAAGCGCAACGCCGACAAGACAGCCGCCATCGTGCTTTTCGGCTTTCCGCCCAACGCGGG
>NZ_JBELMH010000164.1:0-2773 GCF_042096055.1 Citreimonas sp.
GTGACCGCGATCAGGATCAGCGCCGCGAACATCCGCGGGATGTTCAGGCGATACCCCGCCTCGAGGATGCGGAAGGCCAGCCCCGACCCGATGCCGCCCGTGCCGGCCACGTATTCCGCCACCACCGCGCCGATCAGCGACAGGCCGCCCGCGATGCGCAGGCCCCCGAGGAAGTAGGGCAGGGCCGAGGGCAGCCGCAGGTAGCGCAGCGTCTGCCAGCGTGTCGCGCCGTAGATCCGGAAGAGGTCGCGCAGGTTGTGATCCGCCGAGTTGAGCCCCAGCGTCGTATTCGACAGCACCGGAAAGAACGCCACCAGCCAGGCGCACAGCAGCAGCCCGCCGATGCGACTGTCGACGTAGATGAAGATCAGCGGCGCGATCGCCACGATGGGCGTCACCTGCAGGATCACCGCGTAGGGGTAGAAGCTCATCTCGACCAGGCGGCTTTGCGTGAACAGCACCGCTAACCCGACGCCGCCCAGCACCGCGACGGCCAGCGCCATCAGCGTGATCTGCACCGTCACCAGAAGCGCGTCGAACAGGATCGCCCAGTCGGCGATCAGCGTCTGGAAGACCAGCCAGGGGCCGGGCAGGATGTAATGCGGGATCTCGTTGAACGTGACCAGCGCCTGCCAGCCGAGCAGTGCGATCACCATGACGGCCGCCGGCAGCAGCCACTTGCCGATCTTCTCGAGCTTCGCCGCCTTGACGCGCGCGCGTTCGTCCTCGTCCATGACATGCGCGTCGGTGACCGCGCCGTCGCGTTCCACCATGCTCATGCGGCTTCTCCCATTGCCTCGTGCAGCGCGTCGCTGGTCTGCCGGCAATGCGCGGCGTAGTCGGCCGAGGTGCGGAAATCCTCGCCGCGCGGGTAAGGCTCGTCCACCGCCAGTTCGCGGATCACCCGGCCGGGGCGCGCGGCCATCACGACGATCCGGTCTGACAGGAAGACGCTTTCGAAGACCGAATGCGTGACGAAGACCACCGTGCAGCCGATCCGCGCCTTGAGCGCGAGCAGGTCGGTGTTCAGCCGGAAGCGCGTGATTTCGTCCAGCGCGGCGAAGGGTTCGTCCATCAGGATCAGCCGCGGCCGCGTGACCATGGCGCGCGCGATGCTCACCCGCATCTTCATGCCGCCCGACAGCTCGCGCGGGTAGGCGGTCTGGAACTTCTCCAGTCCCACCAGCTTCAGCGCCTCGAGCACCTCGTCCTTGACGCTGGAATAGCTTTGCCCCTTCAGGCGGAAGGGCAGCCAGACGTTCTGCGCCACCGTCGCCCAGGGCATCAGCGTAGGCTCCTGGAACACCACGCCCAGGTCGTTGTCGCCTTGGCCGCCGGTCCAGGGGATGCGTCCGCGGGTGGGGTGGGCGAGCCCCGCGATCAGGCGCAGCGCGGTCGACTTGCCGCAGCCCGACGGACCCAGGAGCGAAATGAAGTCGCCCTCGTTCACCGTCAGGGACATGCCCGACAGCGCCACCACGTCGCCGCCGAATACCTTGTCGACGCCGTCCATTCGCAGAAGCTCGGGCCGCTGGCCGAGCGGCGGGATCGTGGGGGGCATGCGGTCTCCGGTCGGTGTGGCGGCGGACCCGCAGGCCCGCCGCGCGCTTCAGTTGCTGGGCTTGAGGTCCATGCCCACGCCGGCGTTCACGAACTCGGTCGTGTAAGACGCCTCGATGTCCAGGCCGTCCTCGATCACGCCGGCAGTGACCATCTTGTCGTAGAAGTCCTGCACCACGGCCGGGTTGATCGCCATGATCCCGTCCTCGAGCGCGTCGCCGCTGTCGACGATGCCCCATTCCTTCATCTTCGAGATCGCGTAGTCGATCTTGTCGTCGGTCATGTCGGGGTTGTCGGTCTTGATCAGTTCGCGCGCCTCGGCGTTGTCGCCGTAGAGGAAGTTGTACCACCCCTTGGCCGACCCCTCGACGAAGCATTTCACCGCCTCGGGATCGTTCTCGATCGTGTCGGCCATCGTCTCGATCGTGGTGGCGTAGCTGCTGAACCCGGCGTCGGCGATCAGGAAGACGTCGGGCACGATGCCTGACTCCTTCTCGACGGCGTAGGGTTCGGACGACAGGTAGCCCTGCATGCCCTTGTTCTCGTCCGCGATGAAGGGCGCGGGGTTGAAGGTGTAGGGCTCGCGCTGATCAGGCGTGAAGCCGTATTCAGAGATCATCCACTGGTAGTAGCTGGTGAAGCCGTTGTCGCCGATCAGCAGGGTGAGGTCCTTGAGGTCCTCGAAGCTTTCGGCCTTGCCGGGATGGGCCAGGATCACCTGCGGGTGCTTCTGGAAGGTCGCGCCCACCATCACTACAGGGATGCCCTGCGCCACGGCGTTGAAGGCCTGCAGCATGTCGCCGCCCATGTGGAAATCCATCTTGCCGGCCAGCATCAGCGCGCGGTTGTTCACCTGCGGCCCGCCCGGCATGATCGTGACGTCCAGCCCGCATTCGGCATAGGTGCCGTCGGCGACGGACTGGTAGAAGCCGCCGTGCTCGGCCTGCGCCAGCCAGTTGGTGCCGAACACCACCGGTTTGAGATCCTGCGCCGTCGCCGCCGAGGCCAGGCCCGCCACCGCGACCGCCAGACCCGTCTTCGTGGTTGCATTGAGCGCCATTCCGCCCTCCCGCTGTTGAGACGCTCACAGCATCCGCAAGCACGGGCGTCGGCGGAAGCGGCGACGCGGAAAGCCCCGGCAACTCGGCGAGAGGCGCCGGATTTTTGGGCGTCCGCGTGTCTTTCGCCGGATTTCCGTGCATGCGGTGCTTGG
>NZ_JBELMH010000165.1:0-2702 GCF_042096055.1 Citreimonas sp.
GGGGCGATCGCGATCCACCAGCCGCCGTGGGTGTGGATGCCGTGGCCGCTGGGACCTTCGCTTTCGTCCTCGCGGGCGTAGTAGAACAACGGATAGCCGTTGTAGCTGGCCACCAGCCGCTCGCCTTCGCTTTCGGGCACCATGCCGGTCAGCTGGCTGTCGAGGTCGTCGGGAACGACGAGGTTCGTCTCGGCGTCGACGAAGACCGGCGGCCAGGCTTCGCGGCAGCGCGCGAGGCAGGATTCCAGCGGCGGCAGATAGTCGCCGCCGCGTGCGCCTGTGTCGAACATGTAGACCGGTCGGCCGCCGGGGCCGACGATGTAGCGGCCGACCTCGTCATCGGTGGCGACCGAGAAAAACGGCTCTTGCGCCTGAAGCGCAGCGAAGGGGGCAGCGGTTGCGAATGCGGCGGCGACCAGGGCAGCCTTGATGGCGCGGGGCATCGGGTTCTCCTGTCCTAAATGGCTTGCATGCGAAACGCGGGCCGCCCGGGGGCGTTCCAACGCGCCGCCGGGCGTTCAGCGCGACGGCGCGCCCCTGTCCGCCAGCCACAGGACGAAGCGGCGCACGTCGTCGGTGTCCGCCAGCGCGTAATCCGCGAGCGTCGCGCGGCCGCCGCCGCGCACCGCGATGCACAGGCCCGACCCGCTCAGGGCGCCGAATGCGTCCTCGTCGGTCAGGTCGTCGCCGAAATAGACCGGCAGGGCATCGTCGGTGCCGAGGCGCGTGTTTTCCAGCAGCCAGGCGACCGCACGGCCCTTGTCCCAGTCGGCGCGCGGCTGGATCTCGAACACCATCTTGCCGCGCCCCTTGCGCAGCATCTTCCGGTCCGCGACGATCCGGTCCACGGCGTTCTCGATGGTGGGCACGTCCTGCTCGGCCACCCGCCGGTAATGCACGGCGACCGAGAAGGTCTTGCGCTCGACATCGGCGCCCTCGACGCCGGACAGCGCCTCGTGCAGGGCGGCGTCGGCATCGGCGATCGGCTGCAGGAAGCCCTCGGCCTCGTCCGGCCGCGCCTCCAGCCCGTCGGGCCCGGCGATGTCGAAGCCGTGGCTGCCGGCGTAGATCACGTCCTCGAGGCCCACACGCGCGCGCACGTCCTGCAGATCTCGGCCGCTGATGACCGCCACGGGGCAGCAGCCGGCCAGACGCGCGACGGCATCGCGCGTCTCGTCCGGGATGCTCGCGGCACGGAAATCCGCGACGATGGGCGACAGCGTGCCGTCGAAGTCGAGGAACGTCGCCACCGGCCGGGCGCCGATGCGCGCACGCACCGCGTCGAGCCGGTCCCAGATCAGCGGCAACCGGTCCAGCGTGCGCAGGCCGCCATCCGGCAGCAGCAATTGACGCAGGTCGCGAGTCACGAGGTCGGCCCCGCCCGAGCGCAGGGCGTGGCGGTGCTGGCCTGAATCGTCGTGGCGGTCGGCGCCGATGACCAGCCCCAGTCGCGCGGCCGAGCCGGCGCCGACAGTTCGGGGCGTGGCACCTACAAGCGCGGTTTCGCCCGGCATGCTGCCCAGATGGCGCGCGATCTCGTGCAGCCGGTCGGGCAGGGCGGCCGAGCCGGTTTCGTCGGAGACGGCGTCGACCAGAGACGTCAGGTCCGCATCGTTCAGCGCCTTTGTCGTTCGGTCGTCGTCCGAGACGATTCCGACGGCGATGCCCGCCGCCTTCAGCCCCCGGATCATGTCGGCCGCGTCGTCCAGAACCGGCGTGCCATCCGCTCCGGTCAGCACGCCCTCGAAGTCGAGGATCACGGCTCTGATCGTGTCGTCTGGTCCGTTGGGGGGGTCTTGCGGGCGATCCTCGGCGATGATCCTGGTCCTCCTGGCTGGCCGTGCCCGTGTGCACGGCCTCGTGATGCGGCGGATCAACGCCAGCCCGCCAGCCCGGTTCCGGGGGGCGCCAACGCTGCCGTCCGCTACCGGCGGTCACGCCCTGAGCAGGAAAGCGCGCCCTCGCCGTTTCCGCCGCGAAAACAGGAACCGCATCTCACCGGCCCGGTTTTCCTAATATGACAGATGCGAGTTTCCCACACGCCATGACCAGTATCCCGACCACGAGCGGCGGCCCGTGCGCGACCCGCGTCCGTTACAACGCGTCGCATCCGACCAAGGCCGGGGGAGCGACGCCATGACCGGTCGCCTGATCGTCTTGTCCAATCGCATTCCGACCGGTGGCCCGCCGTCCGGCGGTCTCGTCGTGGCGATCCACGAATTGCTGGCCAAGCGCGGCGGTCTCTGGATCGGGTCCGGTGACGACTTCGCCGATACGCCGTCCGAGGAATTCCAGCCGCTCGAGGGCGGCGACGGCTACGACAAGGCGATCTTCGAGCTGACCGAGGCCGAATACGGGGAATTCTACCTCGGCTACGCGAACTCGGTGCTCTGGCCGCTATGCCACCACCGCACCGACCTGATCAGCTTCGACCGCCGATATGCCGAGGGCTACGCCGCCGTGAACGCCCGCGTCGCGCGGATGCTGGCCCGGATCATCCAGCCGGACGACACGATCTGGGTCCACGATTACCATTTCCTTCCGGTGGCCTACGAACTGCGCAAGCTGGGCGTCACCGCGCGGGTCGGGCTGTTCCTGCACATCCCGTTCCCGACGCTGCCCGACATCCAGGCGCTGCCCGAGCGCGAGGATTTCTACTACTGGCTGGCCGCGTTCGACCTGGTGGGCCTGCAGACCGAGGC
>NZ_JBELMH010000166.1:0-2632 GCF_042096055.1 Citreimonas sp.
CGGAACAGGCCGTAATCGCCCTGCACCGCGGCAAATACGAAATACGACGACAGCGACAGCGCGATGGCGAAGAAGATCAGCACGCCGATCGCCGGTCTCGCCTTGCGGTTGGTCATTCTGCGTCACACCTCGGTCGCGCGCCTCTTGGCCGGGCGCTGATCAACAGGTGCCAGACCGCGCGGCCGGGTAAAAGCGATGACTGCGCGCCCGCCTCACCCGACCGTGCGACCGTGGCATTCCTGCACGGGTTCAGCCCTGGTCCAGTGCCGCCACCCCCGGCAGGGTCTTGCCCTCCATCCATTCCAGGAACGCGCCCCCGGCGGTCGAGACGTAGCTGAAATCGTCCGCCGCCCCCGCCTTGTTCAGCGCCGAGACCGTGTCGCCGCCGCCCGCGACCGAGACCAGCTTGCCTTCCGCGCTGCGCTCGGCCGCGTAGGCGGCGGCGGCGTTGGTCGCCGCGTCGAAGGGCGGAATCTCGAACGCGCCCAGCGGTCCGTTCCAGATCAGCGTCTTCGCCCGCTCGATCGCGCCCTTCACATGCGCCACGCTGTCGGGGCCGGCATCCAGGATCATCGCGTCGGCGGGACACTTCTCGACCGGGACGCACGCGCTCTCGGCGCCTTCCTTGAACTCGCGCGCCACCACCACGTCGCGCGGCAACAGCAGCTCGCAGCCCCGCGCGGCGGCCTTCTCGGCGATCTCGCGGGCGGTCTGCGCCATGTCGTGCTCGGCCAGCGACTTGCCGACGTCGATGCCCTGCGCGGCCAGGAACGTGTTCGCCATGCCGCCGCCGATCACCAGGATGTCGACCTTCTCGACCAGGTTCGACAGCAGGTCCAGCTTGGTCGAGACCTTGGCGCCGCCGACCACCGCCAGCACCGGGCGCTCGGGGTTGCCCAGCGCGCTGTCCAGCGCCTGCAGCTCGGCCTGCATCAGTCGGCCCGCGCAGGCCGGCAGCTTGCGCGCCAGCGCCTCGGTCGAGGCATGCGCCCGGTGCGCGGCCGAGAACGCGTCGTTGCAGTAGACGTCGCCCAGCTTGGCCATCTCGGTCGCCAGCGCGTCGTCGTTCTTCTCCTCGCCCGGGTGGAAGCGCGTGTTCTCCAGCAGCGCCACCTCGCCGTCGGCAAGATTGTCCACCACCGCCTGCGCGCCCGCGCCCACGCAATCGGCGGCGAAGACCACCCGCGCACCCAGCACGCGCTCCAGCGTCGGGATCAGCGGCTGCAGGCTCATGTCGTCGCGCCGCTCGCCCTTGGGGCGGCCGAAATGCGCCAGCAGCACCGGCTTGCCGCCGCGGTCCAGGATGTCCTGGACGGTGGCCGCGATCCGCTCGATCCGCGTGGCGTCGGTCACTTCGCCGTCGCGCACGGGCACGTTGATGTCGACCCGCGTCAGCACGCGCTTGCCGCGCAGGTCCATGTCGTCCAGCGTCTTCCAGGCCATCGGGGTGTCCTCTCTCTCGCGTTTCAAGCGCTCTGGCGGGTGTCTGCCGCGTCCCGCCCGCCTCGTCAACGGCCGCTTGGCATCCAGCCCGCCGGACATTAGGTGTGATCCGACACAGACAGGAGAGACCGATGGCCGAGATCAAGGACCCGGAAAACACGATTCTGCTCGAACTCAAGGACGGCACCGTCACGATCGAGCTGCTGCCCGACGTGGCCCCGCAGCACGCCGCGCGCATGAAGGAACTGGCCCGCGACGGCGCCTATGACGGCGTGGTCTTCCACCGCGTGATCGAGGGCTTCATGGCCCAGACCGGCGATGTCGAGCACGGCAACGCCGAAAGCGACGGCTTCAACATCCGCCGCGCCGGTACAGGCGGCTCGGACAAGCCCGACCTGCCGGCCGAATTCTCGAAGCTGCCGCACGACCGCGGCACGCTGGGGGCCGCGCGCAGCCAGAACCCGAACTCGGCCAACTCGCAGTTCTTCATCAACTTCAAGGACAACCACTTCCTCAACGGGCAGTACACGGTCTACGGCCGCGTGACCTCCGGCATGGAGCATGTCGACGCCATCACCCGCGGCGAGCCGCCCGCCAACCCCGACCGCATGATCTCCGTGAAGGTGGCCGCCGATGCGTAAACTTGCCCTGATCGCCCCGCTGGCGCTGCTGGCCACGCCCGCCTTCGCCGCCCAGCTCGAGATCGACGTCGCCGGCCAGGCCGACGGCACCGTGACCATCGATCTCTTCGAGGACGTGGCCCCCGGCCATGTCGAGCGCATCACCGAGCTCGCCGAGGAAGGCGCCTATGACGGCGTCGTCTTCCACCGCGTGATCGAGGGCTTCATGGCCCAGACCGGCGACGTGCAGTTCGGCGACGCGACCGCCGGCGATTTCGACATGCGCATGGCCGGCCGCGGCGCCTCGGACCTGCCCGACCTGCCGGCGGAATTCTCCGACCTGCCATTCGAGCGCGGCGTCGTCGGCATGGCCCGCGGGCAAAGCCCCGACAGCGCGAACTCGCAGTTCTTCATCATGTTCGAACCCGGCCCCTTCCTGAACGGCGAATACACCGTCGTGGGCGAGGTGACGGACGGCATGGACGTGGTCGACGCGATCAAGCGCGGCGACGGCCCCAACGGCGCCGTCACCGGAGAGCCCGACCGCATGACCGAGGTCCGCGTGACCG
>NZ_JBELMH010000167.1:0-2618 GCF_042096055.1 Citreimonas sp.
GCGGCCATGAACCCCAGCATCCGCACGCTCTACGGCGCCGAGCAGGTCGCCGAACAACTGAAGGCGCTCGACCTTCCGTGATGGCGCCCGACGCTTCCGAGGGCGGGGCCGGACGGCTCGCCCTCTTCCTGTGCCTGTCCCTGGTCGTCCTGAGCTTCGCCGTCGCCGCCGCGACGGCGATCGGCGATTACAACATCGGCCTGGGCACGGTCTTCCTGTCGGTCACGAACGAGCTGGGCCTGACCGGCGCCGAGATCGCGCCGATCGAACAGAGCGTCGTGTGGAACCTGCGCCTCAGCCGCGCGCTGGTCGCGGCCCTGGCAGGCGCGGGCCTGGCGATCTGCGGGGCGATCCTGCAGGCGCTGCTGCGCAACGCCTTGGCCGAACCCTTCGTGCTGGGCGTGTCGGCGGGGGCCTCGACCGGTGCGGTCTGCGTCATCGTGCTGGGCATCGGCGCGGGCAGCCTGTCGCTGTCGCTGGGGGCCTTCGCGGGCGCCTTCGCAGCCTTCGCGCTGGTGGCGCTACTGTCCAACGGCGCGACGAGCGGGCCGAACCACACGATCCTCGCCGGGGTCGCGGCATCGCAGCTGTTCAACGCGCTGACCTCGTACATCGTCACGACCTCGGGCAACGCGCAGCAGGCGCGCGACGTGATGTTCTGGCTGCTGGGCAGCTTCGGCGGCGTGCGCTGGCCGGACTTCCAGCTGCTCCTGGCCGTCGTGATCGTCAGCCTGGGCGTCTGCATCTGGATGGCGCGCTCGCTCGACGCCTTCACCTTCGGTGACGAGGATGCCGCCGCGCTCGGCGTGCCCGTGGCGCGCATTCGGCTGGTGCTGTTCGCGGTGACCGCCCTGCTGACCGCCACGATCGTCAGCATGGTGGGCGCGATCGGCTTCGTCGGGCTGGTCGTACCGCACGCCGCACGGTACGTCGTCGGCCCGCTGCACCTGCGGCTGTTGCCGGCCTGCGCGGTCGTCGGCGCGGTCTTCATGGTGATCGCCGATATCGTCAGCCGCGTGATCGCGACCCAGCAGACGGTGCCCATCGGCGTCGTCACGGCGCTCGTCGGCGTGCCCTTCTTCGCGATCATCCTCTACCGCGCGAGGCCGCAGGCATGAGCGTCGAGGCGACGAACCTGGTGTGGGGCGTGAAGCGCAAGACCATCGTGTCCGACGTGTCGCTGACGGTCGCGCCGGGCGAGACGCTCGGCCTGATCGGGCCGAACGGGTCCGGCAAGTCGTCGCTGTTGCGGCTGCTGGCGGGGCTGCGGCGGCCGGCTTCGGGGCGGGTCGAGATCAACGGCCAGGACATCGCTCAGGTGTCGCGCAAGGCGCTGTCGCGGCAGGTGGCCTTCGTCCAGCAGAGCGCGGCGACCGACACCAACGTCACCGTGGCCGATGTCGTGCGGCTGGGGCGGACGCCGCACCGCTCGGCGCTCGCCGGCTGGTCCGAGGCCGACGAGGCGTCGGTCACCGGCGCGCTCGACCGCGTGGACATGGCATCGCGCCGGACGCAGGCGTGGCAGACCCTGTCGGGGGGCGAGCGTCAGCGCGTTCATATCGCAAGGGCGCTGGCGCAGGCACCGCAGGTGATGTTCCTCGACGAGCCGACCAACCATCTCGACATTCATCACCAGATCGAAATCCTGCGTATGGTCCGCGACCTCGACCTGACCAGCGTCATCGCCCTGCATGACCTCAACCTCGCCGCCATGTTCTGCGACCGGATCGTCGTCCTGCAGGCGGGGGCCGTGTGCGCGTGCGGCACGCCCGACGCCGTGCTGACGCCCGAGCTTCTGTCCGACGTGTTCCGCGTCTCGGCGCATGTCGACGGATCGGCAGATGCTGGCCGTCCGCACATCCGGTTCAGCGCGGCATGAGGCAGCCGGGAACGATGCGTCGGGACGCGCCGACAAACGGCCTCGTGGCGCTGTCGCACACGCGGGCGGCGTCCGCATGAAGGCCGTGGCCACCTTGCGTCCCGTGGCGAACGAGCGGCTCGGCATCACGTTGCGGATCCTGTCGACGCTGGCCTTCGCGCTGATGGGCGTCTGCGTGAAGGCGCTTGGCGACACGGTGCCCTTGGGACAGGTCGTGTTCTTCCGCTCGGCCGTGGCGCTGCTGCCGCTGGTGGCCTTTCTGTGGTGGCGGGGCGACTGGCCGAGGGGCCTCGTGACCTCTCGCCCCTTCGGTCACATCGGGCGCTGCGTCATGGGCGCGGCGGCTATGTTCACGTCCTTCGCGACGATCCGCCTGCTGCCGCTGGCCGAAGCGACCATGCTCTCGTACCTCGCGCCGGTGATGCTCGCGCTGCTGGGCTGGGCGCTTCTGGGCGAACAGCTGAAGGCGCGGCGGGTCGCCGGCGTGGCGCTCGGCCTCGCCGGGGCGGCGGCGTTCTGCCTTCCGGCCTTCGCGGGCGTACTCCCCGATGCGGGTGGTCTGGGCGTGGTGCTTGGCCTCGTGACGGCCGTACTGACGGCCGGCGCGCTGATCCAGGTGCGCCGGCTGACGCTGCTGGGCGAAGGGGCCGGGGCGATCGCGTTCTGGTTCGCCGTCGTCTCCGCCCTCGGCGGGCTTTTGACCCTGCCGTGGGGATGGGTCTGGCCCGGGCCGGCGGGC
>NZ_JBELMH010000168.1:0-2571 GCF_042096055.1 Citreimonas sp.
CGCGCGGGCGCCACCGGCACGCGGATGGGCGTCTTCGGCGCGGCGCAGGCCATCGCGGCGGGCCTCGCCGGGCTGATCGCCACCGGCACACTGGACGCCGCGCGCCTGATCCTGCCGGACGCCGCCGCCTACGCCATGATCTTCGGCGTCGAAGCGGCGCTGTTCCTCGCCGCGGCGCTGGTCGCGCTGCGCATCCTGGGCGACCGCCCTGCTCCCGCCACCCTGCAACCCGGAGAGTGATCATGTTCGATGTCGTCGTCGTGGGCGGAGGCCCCTCGGGCGCCACAGCCGCCGAGGATCTCGCACGCGAGGGCCACAACGTCGCCCTGCTGGACCGCGAGGGGCGCATCAAGCCTTGCGGCGGCGCCATTCCGCCGCGGCTGATCGCCGATTTCGCCATTCCCGACGACCAGCTGATCGCGAAGGTCACCACCGCGCGCATGATCTCGCCCACCGGCCGGCGCGTCGACATCCCGATCGAGAACGGCTTCGTCGGGATGGTGGACCGCAAGGATTTCGACCCGTTCCTGCGCGACCGCGCCGTCGCCGCCGGTGCACGGGGCCTGACCGGCACCTTCCTGCGGATCGACCGCGAGAACGACGGCCGCGACCGCTTCGTCGTCTACCGCGACAAGGCGACCGGCGCCGAGACGCGCGTCAGAACACGCCTAGTCATCGGCGCCGACGGCGCCAAGTCGCGGGTCGCGGCGCAGGAAATTCCCGGCGGCGACCGCACGCCGCTGGTCTTCGCCTATCACGAGATCATCGCGGCACCCCCCGCCAACGATACCTACGACCCGGCGCGCTGCGACGTAATCTACGACGGCCGCATCTCGCCCGATTTCTACGGCTGGGTCTTCCCGCACGGCGCGTCGGCCAGCGTGGGCATGGGGACCTACCACCCCGACATCGACCTCAAGCACGCCACCGCGGCCCTGCGCGCCGCGTCTGGACTGGCCGGGTGCGAGACGCTGCGACGCGAGGGCGCGCCGATCCCGCTAAAGCCGCTGCGCAGCTGGGACAACGGCCGCGACACGGTGGTCGCGGGCGACGCGGCGGGCGTGGTCGCGCCCAGCTCGGGCGAGGGGATCTACTACGCGATGGTGGGCGGGCGCTGCGCGGCCTCGGCCGCGGCGGCGGTTCTGGCCTCGGGGCGGACCTCGGACCTCGCACTGGCGCGAAAGTTCTTCATGCGCGAGCACAGGACAGTCTTCCGCGTGCTGGGGCGCATGCAGTCGGCCTATTATCGCAGCGACGCCCGGCGCGAGCGCTTCGTCAGCCTGTGCCACGACGTCGACGTTCAAACGTTGACCTTCGAGGCCTACATGAACAAGAGACTGGTGAAGGCGCGCCCGCTGGCGCACCTGAAGATCGGCTTCAAGAACCTCGCGCATCTGGCCGGGCTGGTGCAGGAGACCCACGTATGACCACGACGATCCCCGCCTGGGTCGACGGCACGCTGACGCCGGTCGACAAGCTCGAGGCCCACCGCAAGGGTCTTCGGCACAAGGCGGTGTCGGTCTTCGTGACCTGCGGCGAGCGGGTGCTGCTGCAGCGTCGCGCGATGGGCAAGTACCACACGCCGGGCCTGTGGGCGAACACCTGCTGCACGCATCCCGCCTGGGACGAGGCGAGCCGGGACTGCGCCGTCCGGCGGCTGGACGAGGAGATGGGGATCACCGGCCTCGATCCGGAATACCGCGACCGGGTCGAGTACCGCGCCGACGTGGGCGGCGGGCTGATCGAACACGAGGTGGTCGACATCTTCCTGGCCGAAGCCGGCGACGCGCTGCCGCTGGATCCCGACCCGGACGAGGTGATGGAGACCGAGTGGGTGCGCTACCCGGACCTGCTGGGGCGGATCAAGGCGGCGCCGCAGGCGTTCACGCCGTGGCTGCGAATCTACCTCGATACCTATGCGGCGCGGATCTTCGGCGACCGGATGCCGGCGCTTTAGCGGCGGCGCGGCGGGGGCTCTGCCCCGTCCCTGCGGGACTCCCCCGGGATATTTGAAGACCAAAGAAGCCGGGGCGAAACCGGGTGTCCCACGATGGGACACGATTGCGCCTATGGAAAATCAATGGTTTGCAGAGACGGATTCAGCAACCGTTAAGATTCTGGCCGTCGCCGGAGCGGCCGGGTCGGCCGGCGGCGGCGTTCCCTCCCCCGGCCACGGGGGAGGGTCAGGGAGGGGGTCGAGGCGTCGTGGCGCGGCGCAGCCGCGTCCGCTGGATCACGCCCGGATCAGCGGGACGACGCGGGCGTCGCGGCCCAGCGCGGACAGCGCGCGGGCGGCGATGTCCTGCGCCGTCAGGCCGGCGGCGGCATACATCGCCTCGGGCGAGGCCTGGTCGATGAACCGGTCGGGCAGCGTCATCGTGCGGATCGCGAGCCCCCGGTCGAAGGCGCCCTCGGCCGCGAGCGCGTGCAGCACCATCGCGCCGAAGCCGCCCTGCGCGCCCTGTTCGACCGTGACCAGCGCGCCGTGGTGGCGGGCGAGCTGGCGGATCAGGTCCATGTCGAGCGGCTTGGCGAAGCGGGCGTCGGCGACGGTGACGGTGACGCCGTCGC
>NZ_JBELMH010000169.1:0-2541 GCF_042096055.1 Citreimonas sp.
GCGGTCGCCCTCGAGCGCCTTGAAGTCGTTGAGCGTCATGATCCCGTGCGCGCCGATGCCGTAGAGCAGCGCGATGCCGATCGTTTCGGGTCGGGGCAGGGATTGCGACAGGACGGCGGCGCCGGTGAACCAAGGCAGCGTCTCGTAGGAAAGCCCCACGAGGCCTGGCCCCCACCACCCCGACCGTTTCAGGCGCACCGGCTCGGCCGAGTAGGCCCAGGCTGCGGCGATGCCGACGATGGTGGCGACCAGCCCCCAGGTGCCGAGGAAACTGCCGACGACCAGCGCCAGGGCCGACATCGCCAGCGCGATCCACAGGCCCCAGCGTCCGGGGATGCGGCCCGAGGGGATAGGGCGGTCGGGCTCGTTGATCGCGTCGACGTGGCGGTCGCACCAGTCGTTGGCGGCCTGGCTCATCCCGCAGACGATGGGACCGGCCAGCACAACGCCCAGCAGCGCCAGGCCCCAATGCGTGCCGAAGCTGGCGCCCGACGCGACCAGGCCGCACAGATAGGCCCACATCGGCGGGAACCACGTCACGGGCTTGATCAGCCGCAGCATCGCTGCGGGATCGGGCAAGGTTCGGGAATGTAAACTTGTGCTGACACTCATGTGTCAACCAAACACGACGTTCAGAGTCGGTGCAACAAAAACCGCGCGGTCACGCGGTCGCAGCCGGTCAATCCTCGGGGACGTAGTCCTTGTGAAGCAGGCCGTACTTGCGCAGCTTCACGTACAGGGACTGGCGGGACAGGCCCAGCATCTCGGCCGCTGCGACGCGGTTGTTGCGCGTCAGGTTCACGGCCGTTTCGATGCACATCTTCTCGACCACGTCGGTGGTCTCGGACACGATGTCCTTGAGGCTGGCGGAGCCCACCAGCTCCATCACGTTGCGCGCGCTGTCCTCGTGCCCCTGCATCTGCGGTGTCCGGATCGCATCGACCCGGCTGGCGTCGCGGATGACGAAGCCAAGCTCGGGCTCGGACCGGTCGTTGAGCCAGGTCACCGACATCTCGACCGCGGTCTTGGCGCCGAATTCGTTCAGGATGCGGGTCGAGTACAGCCGCATCTGACCCGATCGGCGCGCGTTCTCGATCAGCACGCTCATGTCGATCTGACCGCGGCCCAGGTAGTCGCCCAGGCTGCGTCCCTTCACGTCGCTCAGGTGCGCGGCGTCGACCATGTCCAGGAACGAGTCGTTGCAGGTCTGGATCACGCCCGAGGCCGAGGTGAACACCATCGCGTCTGCGCCCTTCTCGAACAGCACGCCGAGGTTCAGCGACAGGTCGTCGTGGCGCACGGCCGCCTGCTGTTCGGACTCCAGCCGGCAGATCAGCACCCGCTCGCCCGCGGCACGGAAGACATTGGGCGTGATCGCGACCGCGTGGCGGTTGCGCTTGGTCACCACATCGAAGGCGCCGGCATTGTCCGAGATCGACGTGTTGACCAGCCCCTCGATGAATTCCTCGCGCCGGCGGTCGCGGAACTCGCGCGCGAAATCGCTGCCGATCAGATCCTCGCGCGTCGTGCCCAGCAGCGCGGCGGCGGGTTCGTTGAGGTCCTTGACCTTGCCGTCCGCAACCGAAACGAAGACCACCGGGTCGCGCACCGTGCGCAGCAGCAGGCGATAGCGCGCGTCGAATTCGCGCCGCGCCTCGTATCCCTGTTCCAGCGACATCTGTGCCTGGACCAGCTGCTGCTGCGTCTCGGCGATCGGCCGCAGATCCCGGCCCAGCATCACCAGCGCGGGCTTGCCGTCGATCTCGCCCAGCGCGTGGAAGGTGTAGCGGACGGGGAATTCCCAGACGGCGTTGTCGGTGTGATTCAGCTCGACCGCCTTGCTCGAGACCTCGCCGGCGCGGAAATCTTCGAGCACGGACTCGAATTTCGGGATGCTTTCGCGAGTCAGGAACTCGTTGATCGAGCGGCCTTCCCAGTGCGACAGGTTGCCGAAGCCGGTCTCGCGCGCGCCGATCAGCAGCGACAGGACCTTGCCCTCGTTCGAGACGATGACGGCGATGTCGGTCGCGGCCGAGATCAGGCTGGCAAGGAAGTCCCGCCCCTGGGACAAGGCAGCGCCGCCGCTCCACGAACTGGCCCCGCCACGGCCCATCAGCGTGTCCCCGGTCTTTGTTTCACTCTTTGCTTATCGCACAATTTGAACGCAACCTTCACATCCCCGGTGACGAGATCGACACCGGTCCTGTCCTTCAGCCGATCGGCGTGGTTCAGAACCAGGCCGCCCAGCGCAATCGGCGGTGTCGAAGACAGGCCGTGCCTGACCCGTTTAACCAACTGAGCCAGAGTTTCAAGCGACTCGGCGCGCGAGCACGACACCATCACGAGGTCGTAGCGGTCTTCGCGCAGGGCGCCGATCACCCCGTCGGCATCCGGTCCGAACAGGATCCGGACCGCGGCCCCCATGCGGCGCAGCTGCGAGGTGGCGACATGCGCGCCCAATGTGTGGGTGTCGCCGGCCATCTGGATCATCAGCGTGTTGAGCCCCTCGGCGCCGGCGCTGGGCGCGGCGGTCCATGACGG